>NZ_WXWS01000508.1:0-13646 GCF_009904715.1 Vibrio sp. V42_P2S4T144
TTGTTGTAACTGTTCTAACAGGCTGCTCATCTGCACATTACTGCTTTCTTGCTCTCGCTTAGCAAGGCGTGCTTTCACTCTTTCACACGTCGTCAGGAGGCGCTCATCCGAGATAGGCTTGAGCAAATAATCGGCGGCATTTTGCTCAAAAGCTTTGATGGCGTAATCATCGTACGCGGTGACAAACACAATCAAAGGTGGATTAGCGAATTGATTGAGTTTTTGCGCTAATGTCATGCCATCCAAAACTGGCATACGAATATCAAGAAACGCGATGTCAGGTTGGCTTTGCTCAATGGCTTGCAACGCTTGTTCACCATCCGCGACTTTGGCTATCACCTCTAGCTCTGGCCACACTTCAGCTAGGCTTTTATCAAGATGACGCCTCAATAGCGGTTCATCATCAGCAATAATGGCAGTAAACCCTGTATTCATTCCTTTCTTCCTTGATTACGATTCCATTGGCCAGCGCAAGCGAACACAAACTCCACCCTGAGCAGACTCACTGATAGAGACCTCTCCTTGCCCTGCGAACAAAGCTTCAACTCGCTGCTTGAGATTACTTAGACCCACGCCAGAGCCCATGTGCCCACTAACGTGATTCAAGCCAACACCTGTGTCTCTGACTTCAATCTTCAAGTTCTGCTGTTCGCGCTTAATGAGCAAGCTGACTTCACCACCTTCTCGCTTTGGCTCAATACCATGGATGATGGCGTTTTCGATTAAGGGTTGAAGCATCATCGGCGGTAGCTCGGTTCTGCCTAATCCCTCTTCCACGTCAATCTTGTAACTGAGTCGCTCACCCAAACGGGTTTGCTGAATACCTAAGTACGCCTCAAGTAACGCCGTTTCATTGTCTATGGTGGTGTGTTCTTCGCGTGAGCTTTTAAGCGTTGCACGCAGTAGCGCGGTTAACTGTTCTAGCATCAGCTTGGCTTTATCGACATCTTGCGACATGAGCGCACTGATATTTGCCAAAGTATTGAATAAGAAATGCGGTTCAATCTGGCTTTGCATCTGCTTAAGCTGGCTCAGCAACAGCGCACGATCTTGCTCTGCTTTCTCGCGTTTGATGGCTTCCAACTCTCGTTGAGCGATTGCATGTTGCTCGCGTGAGTAGAAATAGAAAAAGCACATAGCACTGAATAACAACCCCATGAGACCAACTGACAGCATACTTGAAATACCGAAGTATTCCCCAAGCCAAAGCTGGGCGTTCACCACACCAAACAATAGGCAAGCCGTCAGCGAGATAGCCACTTCCGCCAAACGAGGAATGGTAGGAAACAGGCGGTCGACAAGCCATGAGAAGAAGATAGCCGAATAGCCAAATCCAAAGCTAACCGCTACATGAATGTAAAATGGACCGCCCCAAGCAGAAAGCGTCATTGCTGCGATAAAGAGACAAAATGCCGTGGTCACTAATAAGCTACGCGGCCATCCACTTTTCACCACTGATTTTGCTGAACACATTTAGAATTTCCCTTTGATGTTAAATACAATCATATGCTTATCATTGATTTGTGCGTAAGCAGATTGGTCGTCTCCGGTTAAAAAGCGTGCGGCAACTTCCACTTCTACACTTTGATCGCCAGTATCAATCCATTGGTAGTTAAGCCACTGCGTGACAATCACACCACCATCTTGGGGCGACAACATCACATCCAACGTGGGGGTTACATCACTTAGCCAGCCCATATCCGCTTTACCGTTCCATGCAGCCCACGCTTCCACATCCCAACTCCAGTGCAGCATTACGTTATGCTGAACGATATTGGCGTGCTGAAACCCTTGGGCGTAGCTTGTCGCAAATAGAGACGTTTGGGGATTAATGGTTTCAGAGAGTAGTTCGCCACGCTCTATTGCTTGTTGCCATTCGCTTTTCGACCATGCTCGGCTGTCGTACCAATATTCGGCAATCACGTTGTGTCCGGCTTGGTTTGCCCAGTTCAATCCAACTAAAGCTTGGAATGCGCAGCCCTGCTTCTCAACCGAAACGGGTCGGTAAAGATCATCCTGCTGAAACTGATAGCCGACACTTTGCTTTTGCCACAGCATTGATCCTTGCATGGCGATGGATTCATCCCACACAGCAATGGCACTGGCGCCAAGCAAACCTCGGCGCACATCATCGTAATAACCAATAAGTTGATACTCGGTATCACCCACCAGCGCATAACGACGAATACCAACACCTTGTTGCTCTGCGGCTTGATCAAGTGCACTTTGGTCTTGTTGCCCCCAGCTTGAGTCCGTCGCAATTACGGTCCATTCGCCTGACATATCGTAGTGTGAAAGTGAAAACACACCCGCGCCCTCTTCTGCGACTAAGCCTACAGGATTTTGTCGATAAGGCTTAAACAGATCCAAAGGTCGGTAGCCATAACCCACGCCCCAATCCACGCGCAACTTACCCAAACTCACATCAAGAGTGGTATCACCGACTTGCCACTCCCCTAGCCAAGCCAGTTCACGAATCAGCAGTTGGTTATCAGCTTCACTCCACCACTCACTCTCTCCTTGTTGATTGAGGTACAAACCTTGGCTGTACAGAGCAAACAAGCCACTGAAGTTTTGATAGTTCACTTGCACATCCAACAGTGCATTAAGTGAATCACGAGAACTGCCCTGCGCCTGCATAAATGCGCTGTCACGCTGCTTGGCAGTTTCGTAACTGACAGCCCAATCCCACTCAAAACTCAGCTCATCATTGGCAAAAACTGGGGCTGCTGCGCCCACACACAACGACGCAGCAATCAACAAACTGGTGCTTTTGTTAAGGTTAGGCTGGTGCGATTTCATGTGACTTCCTTGCTCGTTTTCATGGTTCTATTTAAGGAGTTCAGGCTAAAGCTGAGTCGTATTGGCTTTCGGCAAATAGCTTGGGTTGTAGAACTTGTTGTCCAGCTGCCAAGGCACGATCTCTTGATACTCGATAACGGTCTTTTTGCTCGGCTGAATGCTATCAAGCAAGGTCATCTCACTGACGTAGTCTTCACCGTTATCGCTTGCACGTCCGTATTGCGCTTGCTTGGCGAGTTTGCCAGAGCGCAAGTAGAGATCGGCTTTGATTGGAAATGCATCTTGCTCAGACAACCATAAGTCGATCTTCTGATAACTCGCCCCTTTGGTTTTCGCGGTTAAGGCAAGGTGATAAGCCGCGACACTTTCTCCATTCACCGAAACAGTTTCTGTCGCTTTCCATTCACCTTGATAATCTTGGCTCCACGTCAGGGTTGAGATGTCGCCGATAGACGCTTCACCAAGCAGCTTCTGCATTGGCGTAATGCGAATCGGACGGCGGCTCTTTGGCATTTGCAGCCAGTAGTTGTCGCCCATCATCAGCATCTTTTGCCCTGCTTCGACTTCTGATTTGAACACCACCAGCGATTCACGATTTGGACGCGTGTAAACGTGGTAAAGGCGGGTTTTATCTAACTCTTGATCTTGATATAAGCGCACCAGTGACACCACTTTGGAGGAATCATCTTGCAAGCGGTAGCTGTCTGCTTTTTCAATCAATTGCGCGACTTGCTGTGCATCTAGCGCTGTTTCATTCGCACTGGCATTCATGCTTGCAATGCCGCTTACCATCAACAGTGAAATTGGTAATAGTGATTTGAAATTAAACATAAATCAGTGCCTCCGTAATTGGCTTGTTCACCCCTTTGCGTGCCGAGAAAAACGCCGCAACCAAACAAATCATCAATACTGCGAATCCTGCGACAGCCACCAACTCCCAAGAGAAGTAAATCGTCAATGGGTAACCTTCGGTGCGTCCTGGCGGTGGCGGCATTTGCACATCCACGACCATCAGTAAGACGGTGACTAACGCAGTAAACAAAGCGCCGATTAAGCTGCCAATCACCGCGAGTAACCCTGCTTCGCGCAAGAACCCAGCAATGATTTCGCGAGGGTAGCTACCAAGTGCTGACAAGGTGCCAATTTCACGTGTACGCTCGGTGACCGACATGGTCATAGTGTTGAACAGGGCGACAAAGACTACCAACGCCATCACTGCACCCATAATGCCGAAGATGCGGTCATACAAGTCTTTCACTTTGAGATAGAAGAACGCACGTTCTTGCCAAGGCGTAATCTCAATATCTTGATCACCAAAGTTCTGCTTTTGCTTACTCAGAACCGCAGCCACTTGTTGCTCGACTTGGCTCGTTAAACTGGTGTCGAACAGAAACACTGATAAGGCACTGACTTTGTCTGAGCCCAACAACGATTGCGCGCTGTTGATGTGCACGTACAGTTGGCGTTTATCAAGCTCAGGTACGCCGGTTGAATAGATGCCACGCACTTTGAAGTCATACGCGTTCAATGCACCGTCGGTTGTGGTCGCCAGCAAGGTGATCCAATCGCCAACGTGCACGCTTAGGTTGTTCGCCAAATCAACGCCGAGCATCACTTCTGGCTCTGCAGGGTCATAACGCGATGCATGAATGTTGGACAGCGTTTGCCCTTCGCGCACATCCAAAAACGGTCCTTTCATATCGAATTCGCGTTCGTTCACGCCAATGCCGATAAAGATCGATGATTTGTTACCATTGGAAATCAACCCACTGAACTCAACTCGTGGCTGCACGCCTCGCACTTCGTTTAAGCCAATCAATTGCTTGGTAATGTCGTCTGCATGAGTTAACCCGTTACTCAGCGGCATCTCTTCTTCTTTAGCGAAGTAACCTGGCGTGGTTAACGTCAGATGCCCCGTGTCACGCGCTGTCGATTCTTTCAAACTGTCGTAGGTATACAGACCAAAACCACCCGCACTGGTTAATGCAAACACGGCAATGGCAATGATCAGCATCGACAACAAACTGCGGCGGCGATTGCGTTGCAGGTTCAACCAAGCAAGGCGAACGGAAACAGGAATTAGCTTGCCCATGAAACCTCCTCCACACTTGCGTGCGTTTGGGTGATCTTGCCATCCACCAATTCAATGGTGCGATCACAACGGGATGCCATGCGAGGGTCGTGAGTGGCTACGATAAAAGTGGTACCAAGCTCGTGTCCAAGTCCTTTCATAATGTCGATGACCTTGTTGGCAGTTTGGCTATCAAGACTTGCGGTTGGCTCATCAGCAATCACCAGCGCCGGTTTGTGCACTAAAGCACGAGCAATTGCCACGCGTTGTTGCTGACCGCCTGATAGGTTATCGGGCATGTGATGAATAAACTCGCCCAAACCAACGTGTTCTAGCATTTGTGTGGCGAGCTCAGTTTGTTCTGCTTTTGAAAAGCCGTTGAGGTGCAGCGGATACGCCACGTTCTCTAACGCCGTCATCACGGGCACAAGGTTGAATTTTTGGAACACAAAGCCAAGCTTTTCACGGCGCATTTTCGCAGCCTGCATTTGTCCGGTTGGGTATGGGCTGCCTGCAAATGTCACCTGACCTTGGTATTGAGTATCCAGCATGCCAAGCACGTTAAGTAAGGTGCTTTTGCCTGAGCCAGACGGTCCGCACAATGCCACCATTTCGCCGGCAAACACTTCACCAGACACGTCTCGCAATGCACGTACCGTTTGGCTGCCAAGGGCGTAATCGCGACTAAGTTGATTAAAATCGATCATGACGCCTCCCTAATATTTCGCTAGCAACGCTTTCGCGGTTTGCGTTTCTAGATTGCTGTCGCCCAATTGCTCCATTTGCGCTAACCATATTTTGGCTTGTTGAACATCTTCAGCGCGCAGTGCCGCTTCAATGGCGTAGCGATAAATC
This sequence comes from Vibrio sp. V42_P2S4T144, assembly GCF_009904715.1. Lineage (NCBI taxonomy): Bacteria > Pseudomonadati > Pseudomonadota > Gammaproteobacteria > Vibrionales > Vibrionaceae > Vibrio > Vibrio sp. V42_P2S4T144. Next base: position 5,729 of record NZ_WXWS01000508.1, read on the forward strand.
CACGAAGTAGCCGCGAAAGGTTGTTGGCTAAAACTCGGTTCATCGAGCAGAGAAAGGTACAGCTCGTAGCCACGCTCAAAGTGATTGAACATATCTGGCAGAGAAGTAAAGGTAGTGGCTGCCATGGCGGTGGCTAATTGATATTCCGGCAAGCCTTGTAAGCGCTGTTGTCCTTGCAGTGGTACTGGCTGATTCGCCATTAGATCCAAACCTTTTTGGATTGTGGCAAGACCGCGCTCGGTGAACTTCATCTTGTTCCAAGGCATAAACGCCTCACGACCTTGCAACGTCTCTGCACTGCCTAAATACACCAAGGTCACTGGCGTTGCGCCTTGCTCTTCGAGTTGTTTGGATAATTCGCCGTAAACGGTATCAACTAAACCAGAGTCACCCTGCGCCGCTTGGTTGAATTGACTGAGTGTGCGCTCGCTTGGGTTAGCCAGAGCCAGATTGCTGCTGAGTGCAAATGCGGCGATAAACGTACTTGCCAGTTTAAGAGCTTTGATTGAGCGAGATTGAGAAACCATCATGTACTGTCCTTAGTTGAACGTGATTTGATGGTTTCAGATTAAGGGAGAAGGTTGCACGCTGCTTTTGCATGCGACCAATGGCAGTTATGCAGAGTGAATGGTATTGAGAGAGGATGAATGACATTCACTTAAACAGAAAATACAATTCCGCTCATTCGTAACTCTACATTTTTACGGCAGTCACAATAAAAACACTGGCTTAAAATCTGAGGCTAGTGTATTTATCCATCCCACAGCTACCCATAACAGACAGTGTCGCACTCTCCTTTCTTACACACCTTTGCATGGTGTCTGTTGTTTCCAAATCGAGATTCTTAGCATCGGAATAGTTTGAACTCCTCGAGTTTTAGTTGTTTTCGCACTCAAAATAGGTGCGTTATTAGGTCGTTGAAAATGAATAAGCGTTATTTCCCAAGAGTTGATTTGCCACTACTCATGGCGATCATTCCGATCATGCTGTTAAGTTCGCTCACTCTCTGGAGTGCCAGTAGCTTTAATGAGGCGATGCTCTTCAAACATTTGGCGCGCTGCGGACTGACATTAGTTTGCATCTTGGTCATGTCCTCGATTCCAGCGTCCAACTATCAACGCTCAGCTCCATATCTCTACATTATTGCGGTTGCGCTGCTACTTGCTGTCGCTTTATTTGGTGATAGCACCAATGGCTCTCAACGTTGGCTCGATATCGGCTTCTTCCGCTTTCAACCGTCTGAGCTAATCAAACTTTCCATTCCAATCATGATCGCCTGGATGCTGCATATTGAAGGAGGTCGACCAGACAGTCGGAAAATTGCGTTTTGCTTACTTATTACAATGATTCCTGCCGGGTTAATCGCGCTACAACCGGATTTAGACGGTGCAGTTTTTACCATCATTTATGCATTGTTCGTTTTGTTTTTGGCTGGCATGAGCTGGAAAATAATCTGCGGGTTTATTGCGAGCATTTTAACGTTAGCACCTATTTTATGGTTCTTCGTTATGGAAACCTATCAAAAGAGCCGTGTAACACAGTTCTTGCACCCTGAGTCCGATCCACTGGGTTCGGGCTACCAAATCATACAATCTTTGATTGCGATTGGCTCAGGCGGTATGAAAGGTAAAGGTTGGATGAATGCAACGCAGGGAACACTTGGGTTTATTCCAGAAAGTCATACGGACTTTATTTTTTCGACCTATGCAGAAGAATGGGGCTTTGTTGGCAGTTTAGTCTTACTCGCATTGTACTTGTTTATCACTGCACGCGTTATGTTGCTTGCATGTCAGTCTGACCACTTTTTTAGTCGGCTGGTAAGTGGCGCATTAGCGATGAGCTTTTTTCTGTATGCTTTTATCAATACGGGCATGGTGAGTGGCTTGTTGCCAGTAATGGGTAGCCCACTTCCCTTCTTTAGCTATGGCGGCACGGCGATGCTAACTCAAGGTATCTGTTTTGGTGTAATCATGTCGCTGTGTTATTCCAAATATCGTAACGCATAGCGTTGCTTGAGAAAAAGCGATCAAAAAAGGCTTCCCTAAAGAAGCCTTTTTACAACGATATGAGCGAATTAATTACAGCTCTGCGTTGTGGTAAACCTGCTGAACATCATCACAGTCATCTAGAAGATCTAGGAATTTCTGGAACTTCTCAGCATCTTCACCCGATACAGGCGTATGAGTTTGCGGAACGAATGTGATTTCTTCAACATCGATCGTTAGATCTGGGAATGCACCGTTAAGCGCAGTTTTTGTTTTGAAGAATTCTGTGTGAGGTGCGAATACAGTGATAACACCGTCTTCTAGCTCAACGTCAGTAACGTCTACGTCTTCCATCATTAGCGTTTCTAGGATGATTTCATCATCGTCGCCTTTGAACTGGAATACCGCTTGGTGATCGAACATGTGAGAAACCGAGCCCTCAACACCAATTTTCGCACCGACTTTCACAAAGCATTGGCGTACATCTTGGAAAGTACGGTTGCCGTTGTCTGTTAGACAGTCAACGATAACGCTAGTACCGCCAGGGCCGAAGCCTTCGTAACGTGCTGGAGTGTAGTCTTCACCACCGCCACCGTTCGCTTTGTCGATCGCTTTATCGATAACGTGCGCAGGAACTTGGTCTTTTTTCGCTTTTGCGATCAGGTGTTTCAAAGACAAGTTCATGTCTGGATCACCACCACCGTTTTTCGCGCACATGTAAATTTCTTTACCGTATTTGGAATAAACTTTAATTTTCGCGCCTGCAGTTTTCGCCATAGAGGCTTTGCGCACTTCAAAACTTCTTCCCATCGGGATGTCTCTCTAAATTCAAATTTAATGCGAAGGATTTTAGCAAAAAGCGAAACCTTTTCAATTTCGCTTAGCAAAGGAATAGGGAGGTTACCTCATTCGTCGCATTGGATTGAACCATTGCCACGGTTCGCGTTAAGCGACACCCATTACTCGTTTGTACTTTTCGACCGATTGCTGGAAAAACGCCTTTTCATCAGCATCGTTAATCTTGGACAACTGTTCTTCTATTGCTTCAGGACCAGATTTGGCCTCTCTGAGCTTCCAAACCAAAAACGACGCCTGCTTATCCAGTTCGATTTTGTTTTTTTCGTCAGGCGGCAATAGGGATAGATTAAACGACATTCACAGCCTCAAGGTACTTTAAATACTAGCCGGGCACTATATCACACAGAGTTACAATTACAGAATAGAAACGCACTTAACTTGATCGATTTCAAGTTAACTATTTAGGCACAGCGCTGATTTTCAGTGCTTTTGGTAAATGCTGTTCGAATATTTGTTGTAATCGAGTCTTGGTAACGGGTTTAGCCACGAACTCGTTCATCCCAACATCGAAGCAATGTTGCTGATCCTCTTTAATGACATTGGCACTTAGCGCAATAATTGGAACGTGTTTCCCCCACTCTCCCATTTTTCGAATTCGCTCCGTAGCAATAAACCCATCCATCACAGGCATTTGGCAGTCCATAAAAATCAAATCGAAAGGCTGCTGATCACACAGCTGCAATGCTTCTTCGCCATGGTTGGCGACACTCACTCGCACACCCAGTTTTTCTAACATGATGCGAACTACCTTCTGATTGACGATGGTATCTTCAACAACCAATACCCAAGGTTTATCATTATCTTGAGGGCTGATTTCGTTGTCTTCCGCTTTCGGGAAATCTAATACATTAAGTTGGCCGGTATAGGTCGATTGCGCATTTATTACAGCAACAGGAATCGAAAATTCAAAACAGCTTCCCAGCCCAAGCTCACTTGTTAGTTGTATTTCTCCTCCCATCAAGTTAACCAACTGTGCAGCTATCGCCAAACCAAGCCCTGTCCCACCATACTTTCTGGTGGTACTACCATCAGCTTGTTGGAAGCGTTCGAAGATTGCTTGTTGGTGCTCTTTCGCAATACCAATACCAGAATCCACAACTCGAAACCGGATATGAGCGGTCTCTCCATCAAGTCGAGATAACGCTACAAGAAGCTTCACATGGCCGCGCTCGGTAAATTTAATCGCGTTGCTCAACAAATTGTTCAGAACTTGTTTCAATCGTGTGGCATCACCTTGCACTTCCATTGGCAAGTGAGGATCAATATCGCTGAGCAGCTCTAAGTTTTTCTGCTTGGCTTTGACACTATGTAAACTGATGACATCGTCAAGTAGCTCGCGAAGATCATAGCTCGTGTATTCCAGCTCTACTTTGCCAGCTTCAACTTTAGAGAAGTCCAAAATGTCGTCGATGATCGTCATTAGTGAGTGAGAAGAACTGTCAATGATCTCTACAAACTCTTTTTGCTGGGGATCGAGGTCGGTGTCATTGAGCAACGACGACACACCAATAATGCCATTCATCGGTGTGCGGATCTCATGGCTCATAGTGGCAAGAAACTCACTTTTTTTACGATTAGCGACTTCTGCCCTATCGCGTTCAGCCTCTAACTCAGTCTGGTGCTCTTTCACTTTCTCAACACTTCGGTTGTATTTCTCTGCCAAAACACTCACTTCATCAAAGCACCATCGTTTAGGGAGAGTCACTTTACTCGGCACTGTACCGCCACGAAAATCGCTCACCGCACCAGACAGCAATTGTAACGGATTGACCAACAAGCGAAACGCCACCCAAAGAACACCAATGATGAGGACAAGAATTTTGATCGCTTCTGTCGTAAGTAGAAAAAAGAACTGCTGCCAAAGATCTTCATATATCGCGCTAAGATCCGATTGAACCGTTAATATCGCGAGATCATACGCTTTATCGCCGACCCGATACTGCATCGGCCAGCTTCTCTCGACAACATCCTCAGAAAGCGCCGAACCTAATTCAATGATAACTTCGTCTTCACTAGCAATACGTAAGTAGTCCACCGAGGGCATACGCATTGCACCTTGAGCTTGTGTCAGCAACAGCTCCCTATCCTCTACCCACAAACTCGCAGAAAAGCTCGATAAATAGCTAGACTCAACCTGCTTTAATTCAACATCTAAATGGGCTAAATCTTCGTGAAAAACTCGATATAAGCTCACTGTAGAAATGATGACCGTAAAGATTAAACTCAACGTTAATACCGCCAACATAAGTTGGTTGCCGATACTAAAACGACGTTGAGATCGCTCTTTTTCATCCATATGAAACCGCTCCGATAAACTTGCGCTACTCTAAATATAGCTACGCACAAATAATAATCGAGGATACGATGAAAAGACTTCTACTTAGATTGGCTTTTAGCTTAATTGTTGTAAGTTCTCATGTGACCGCAAATCAAGTGAACTATTACGTCATTGCTGAACAAGCTCGACCATTTCAAATTGAACAACAGGGACAAATGCACTCCGGAATTGTGACCGATATCGTCAGCGCTATCTTCGCGGAGTCGGATTACCAAGTGAATTATCATACTTATCCATTTAAACGTATGATTTCCATATTGGAAGAAGGCGCTGAGCCAAACTGGTTAACTTATGGCAGCCCGAACTGGGGCAAGGTGCAGTCGGAAAATTTATCTGAGGAGCCCATTTACACTGTAAAACATGTATTGGTGTCTAGTAGCGAGAAGCCTTTAGAATTCAAAAATATGGATACCATGCATGGTCGTTCTATTGTATTACTGCTGGGGTTTGATTATCCAAATTTAACACCGTTCTTTGAAAATGGCAGTGTCAATGAAATGCGCGTGAAAGACTACAACGCCGCATACCGAGTGATAAGCCGAACCCCTGGAGATACAGCTTTTGTCGAGATGGAATCCCGAGTCCTTTACAACTTAAAGCGACTCAATTTGCCGTTAGAGAATTTTCAGATACAGCCTTTCAGCTCGGTTATTCCTGACTACTCAATCTACCTGGCTTTTTCACCTCAAATGCAACCAGAAACTCAAAATTACATCAATACACGACTCGTTGAATTAAAAGCCTCAGGGGAAATTGATGAAATCATTCAAAAGTATCAATGAATCAACTCATTAACAAAAGCGCCAACGATGATACGTTGGCGTTTTTGTTTCTGAGAAATCTGTAGAACTTACTTAGTGTGGTTAACAAACTTAGGATCAAACATGTGCCCCAATTTACTCGCCTTGGTTTGCAGGTAATGTTGATTACTTGGGTTATTCCCTTCTTGTAATGGCACTCGTTCAATGACGTTAATATCAACCGCTTTTAAGGCGGCGAGCTTGCGTGGGTTATTCGTCATTAGACGCACAGCGTCAATCCCCAAATGCTCTAGCATTCCTTTACAGAACGCGTAATCACGCATATCAGCGGCAAAACCTAAACGCTCATTTGCTTCCACGGTATCTGCGCCATCATCTTGTAAGTGATAGGCACGAATTTTATTAATCAAGCCGATTCCACGCCCTTCTTGACGTAAATAAAGCAGCACGCCACATCCCTCTTTGACGATGTTTTGTAGCGCTCTATTAAGCTGAAAACCACAGTCACAACGCGTGCTAAATAGAGCATCTCCGGTAAGACACTCCGAATGCAACCGAATAAGTGGAGCTGCACTTTTTGTTGGCTCACCATAGACCAGAGCAAGATGCTCTTTATTTGTCGCGGCTTCAATAAAGCCGTACATCATAAATGTGCCCCACTGGGTGGGCAATTTGGCTTTATCGATAAACTTCACGAGATTGTAAGGCTCAACATGTCTCAGCTCTGCCCGCACATTCATCAGAATCTCTCCTAGATGATTTTCTCCTTTACCATCTCCCCCGTCTCCCCAAAAGGCATCTTTATGAGAATGCTCTGTTAGGCAAGCGTTACCCGTTCTCATTAATTGCTGCGCTAATGGTGGATTTTGTAGAAACTTTTCCCTAACGATGAAAGCCATAACAGCCAACTTTATATCGTCCCAATCGCTTCTGACAAAGTGTTCGTATTTACGGCTTAAAGCAAACGCTTCATCAGGGGTGCTTGCGTGCTGAATTTTACTTTGCAACTGAGCATCGAGAAACTTTTGGGCTTGGTAATAATGTTCGCTGGTGGGCCAAGTTTGGGAGGAGATATTGACTGGGGCATGGCAAAAATTTGAGAGAAAACCGTGGGGTTCATCGGGCTCATAAAAAAGGATTTGATCAACCATACTTGCGCTCCTTGCTTTGTGGTTGCGATAATCAACAAAAAGCATATCGCTACTGATATATCTAGTAACACAAGGTCAGATTGTCAAACTTCTTCGGGACGGGACGTGAGTGTGAAACTCGTGCTTTTGAGGCGCAAGACAGATAAATGGAGGGTTTGAATAAGAGAGTAATAGAGTGAAAAAATAAAAAGGGCAGTCCGTCGACTACCCTATGGGTTGCTAAACCAACCTGAGGAGATCAGTGTATCAAGCCAAGCTCCCTTGCTTCTTCAATGGTCAACCCACTTTCACGGATCTCACGTAACGCTTCAATGCGTCTTCTGGCTTCTGCTGATTTCACTGTTTTCTCTGGCTTCACAACGGTTTCCTCATCAGGTAATTCCCATTTGTGAGCGATGTTGGTCATCTCGTCATGGTCGATAGAATTAATGGACATATTTCCTCCGAACACACCATGTTTTCGATGCGTAATCTATAGCAAAACCGGAACAAGGTGGTAAGAAAAACTGTAGGGAAATGTGACCCCTCCCGCCCTTTCGTTAACTCCTTAATAGATTCATCATTTAAGTTTTGCCAAGGGACAAATTTACGATTAAATTTGAGTAATTCCCCCTACGAAAAGTGTGCTGATCTAGCTCTCAATTCTGCTCTTCTTTAGTTTTATCAACGACGCATTACACCACTTCCTGTTTCACCTAACTTTCGAGTCACTTCACTGATTCATGGTTTGATACTTTCTAAAAACCGTCACACCTGATAATGATAATAATTATCTTTTAGATTGGTAAGGTGTTTATATGGATGGTATTAACGTAAGTCATGCAT
>NZ_WXWS01000407.1:0-13586 GCF_009904715.1 Vibrio sp. V42_P2S4T144
GGTATATATATTGCTTTATAGTGAGTGATTTCATTCTTTTTAGGAGATTATTACTATGCGAAAACTATCACTCGCGCTATTGGTGGCATCATTCGGAATGACCACTTTCCTATCACCTGCTTTAGCAGAAAATCAAACACCACCAACGGCTACATCAGCGCAGAAAGCACAACCGAGTTTTAATGTGACGGATACTGAGCTACGTAATTTTGTTACAGCAAGTAAAACTGTTGATGCTATTCGTACAGAAGCAATAGAAAGATTAAATGGCGATGTGGATGAAGAAACTGCACTTATTATTCAGCAACAGGCAAGTGAAGAGATGATTAAAGTAGTTGAAAGAACGGAGTTATCTGTTGAACGTTACAATCAAATAGCAAATGCCATACACAATGATGAACGGTTACGTAAAAGAGTTAACGAACTATATTAGGTTATCTTTACCTACTTCGTTATACAGATGAATGGTTAATAACAACTTATAGATGAAATTTAGAAAGCTAGCATCATCGGCTAGTGTGCCAGTCAGTTAAGCTGACTGGCTTACTTTTTATTGGAATATTTTTCTCTCATTTTTCTCTCTAGGGGTGGAGTCTAAGGGGGGATTAATGGTATGGATACTTCTACTCACCATCTACATTAGGTGATATTGATCAAGTTATTGCTCAAGACGCAGTTATACCTAGGCTTTCCTTCAGTTAGGCGGTTTGTTGACGGGCCGGTATATCGAGTCTTAATACTTTGTTCATCGGTTTCACTCCGACCATCGTTTCATCTACTTGAGTATCTTAATCAAGCAGGTTCAGCTTAGGACTGATACTTATAGCGATACTTTACTAAAAATTTTAAGGTCAGTGGCATCTACAACAGTATGGGCTATCGGCCCATGGCTTGAGCTACGATATTTCATCGGAAGCGTCTTCGTTCACTAGCTGGTACTGCGAGAATTCTCGAAAACCAATTCTAAAGCTGTAGTTTCGTATTGAGCAGTAAAGTCATTCAGAACTGGACAAATGTGAAGGCGTCGGTGGTTGAGTAAACATAATCAAGCTTGAGAGCTCACGAGCCCGTCTTAAACTAACTCACGTGAGCTCTATTCTCATTTAATCTTAGGTTTTAGACATGTTTTTCTTTTCATCAATTGACGCACCATTCCCTATGGTTGAACATATGACTAGTTCAATATTTTTGGCTAGAGGCACGCTGTTAAAAGCTTTGTGAATTTTGGAGAGTATAAATAAAATGGAATGGAATATTGATCCTGTGTTACTTGCGTTTGGTCCTCTAGAGATTCATTGGTACGGAATACTATTCGCCCTAGGACTAATTTCGGGATTTCAAGTGATGAAACGCATTTTTATCATTGAAAAATCCCCATTAGTAGAGCTTGACTCGTTATTGGTCAATTCTATTCTCGGCATTATTATTGGTGCGAGGTTGGGACATTGCTTGTTTTATGATCCTAACTACTACCTAGAGTATCCATTGAGAATATTAGCGATTTGGGAAGGTGGTCTTGCAAGCCATGGCGGTGGTTTAGGCGTACTTGTTGCTGTCTTATATCACGCAAAACGCAATAAGATTGGTAGATTATGGTTGCTAGACAGGCTTGCTATCTCTACAGCTATTTTTGCCGTTTTTGTTAGGCTCGCAAACTTCATAAATTCAGAGATTATTGGTACGCAGACTAACTTGCCTTGGGCTGTTGTATTTCAACGAGTCGATAATATTCCAAGACATCCAGCGCAGCTATACGAAGCGATTTGTTATTTAGCAATATTTATACTGCTTTGGGCAATATACCGAAGAACAAGCATCTCACACTTATCTGGTACGATTTTGGGATTATTTTTATTTCTAACGTTTAGCGCAAGGTTCTCTATTGAGTTTGTCAAAGAAAAACAAGCTGTCTATACAAATGATTTCATTTTTTCTATGGGACAACTGCTTAGTGTTCCATTCTTAATCGTTGGACTATCTTTGCTGTGCTGGGCAATTATACATCGTAAAAATAAGTTTATAGGGAAGAAACCAAGCTACAGAGGTGAGTGATCTATCTTACACCAGATATTGATCAACACAAATTTGTCCAACACCTAGCTGTTCTGGCTAGCTCAGACCGATTTCTTGACTGGGCAACTTATGTATAGAAACAAAAATGGGGAGCATGATAGCTCCCCGTTGTCGTTTTTTATTGTTGCTGGTGGCATTACTTTTCTATGATGGCTTCACAGCCTTCAGGAACGGTGATGGTCGATACATCCTTCCCAGACTCTTTTGCCGCTTTCACATCCATTTTGTATTGAGTGCATTTGCCTACATTGACGTTGACGGCTCCCGAATCCGCGGATGGGTTGCCGCCCAGCGTTCCACCAGCCAAGGCGGAAGAGGTAGAGAAAACTAACGCTGCTGTGATGAGTAGAGATGACTTGTTCATAGTTTATCCTTACGAGTTGGTTGAGTGTGTTATTGGGGAATTGAAATTTAGAAGGTGTAGACAAAGGTGCCCGCGCTGGAGGTGACTTCGATTTCTTTCACGTTGTCCACGGTGCAGCTGTTGCTGTATCCGGTTTAGGTTTGGCCGAACTGCAACAAAACGTTTCTTGCTAGCTCTGATGCTGTGCCTGCGGGTAATCGGCAGTTGCCACGGTTAATGACCACATTGCTGATTACGGTGTTGTCGGTGATGGCTTGCAGGTCAAAGACCAATGTTCCCCAGTGAGGGTTAGTTGATATCGACACTTCAATATCTGCCGTTGCTGCTTGAGTCTTTGCTTGGTCGCCACAAGCGGTAAGCCCGATAAGCAATACGCTCATAGCGGCGTATCGGAGTAGGGTGTTGGCTAATGTCATAACGGTGCTCTCCTTATCGGTGAGTGAAATTCAGGATGCATTGATTCCATCGTGTTCACGCATGAACCACTCAAGATTGAAATCAGTGGGATAGGTAAAAGAAAACGTCGATACACTGGCCTCATCAATCAAAGGCAAGGCGAGGGTGCGTATCGTGTGTTGACCGGATAATCGAAAGAGCAGCAAGAGCGCGTCACACTGAACCTAGAGTCCCAGAGGTTCAATGAGCGCCTTCTCTTGCTGCAATACTTGGCTCGATATCTTGAGCATACGGTTGTGCAGTAATGCCGTGTGTATCGCATTCAACACGTGCCGTTGCTCGTCACTCCACTCGCGAATAGTGGGCAAATCTACATGTACTTTGGCTAACCATGCTTGCTCTTTTGAATGTGCTGAAGCTATATGGGACAAGGGTTTTCCTCTCTCCGAGGAGCACCCTTGCCCATAATTAAGTGCATCAGGAACCAGCGCAGTAAGTACTTGTTGGTCAGTTGCCAATAGAGCATTTCCTGCTTGTTGAGCTTCAGTAATTGCTCTGAGGTTTTGCGATAAACATGGGGCATGCTCATCGAATCACACTCCACGTTAAACACTTCGACAATGATGTCATCGAGGTAGCGTTTAATGCTGCGCGTGGTGCGGTGGGTATCGAGTAGGGCTAACTGCTGCTGCAACTCCCTAACGGTAATCCATCGATGTTGAGGAATAAGCATCAGCGTGTGCAGCAAAGCGGATAATCCTTCAATGCTGGTTTTATTGCTCATGACTACGCTCTCAATACATCAAAGCTCCACACCGGAGTCGGACATTTAATGTCGGGAGAATAGAGGTGGGTCAGACAGATAATGTCCAACGGTGAAAACAGCATCAATCGCCATCACCAAAGCGTGAGCCGATTAACATTAACGAGGTTTATGCTTATCACTGAGTTCAGCAATGGCTGCCAGTAACCCAATCAGCAGCACCACCAGAAACCCTAAAGTGGATAGGACTCCGATGGCACCGAAGAACGGGGAAAGTGAAAGCAGCGTGATGAGTGCAGTGACAAGTTTGATGATTTGTCGAAGAAGGGAAGTCATGAGTTATTGCGGGGTGACGGCTATCTCGTTGTAAGCGTCCATATCGACATAGGCCAGAAAGTTATTCTCCTATAGGCAATACAGAGCTCTTTGGCATCACGGCTACCTTGTATTGGTAGCCAGCCTCGATAGGCCACAAAGAACTGCCCAACCCGAAAATCAAAATCTAAGTTGCGCTCTAGCTCTGGATAGTAATTCCCCATATAAGCAAAGTCGGTAATGTACTCAATGCTCCTTCCCCTGTTGAGGTTTGGCAAATCGCCATCTCAACCGGATGCAAGCCTTGTCGATGTCGGTAGTAACTCATCTGACGGCAGTTCAGTACGAGTCGCTTTGCGTTCTCTGGGAGAGTGTATCGATTAAGCAGTGCTTCTAGTAACGCATCATCAATGCACAGTTCTCCGTAATGTTGTTCAATCATAGCCACCCCCTTTCCGCAAATGAGGTGCAGGTATCGCCTGTCACGATATAGTCAAGTACGCGAATGTCCACCAGTGCTAAAGCGTCCTTGAGTCTTTCGGTTATGCGTCTATCGGCTTGAGACGGCGTTGAGTCACCGGATGGATGGTTATGGGCAAATATCACCGCTGCTGCATTCACTTCTAATACTGCTTTCACCACTTCACGTGGATAGACACTGGCCGCATCCACCGTTCCTTGAGACAGCTCTTTAAACTCAATCAGTCGGTTTTGGTTATCCAGTAGCAATAAGGCAAACACTTCACGTTCATAGCTGCCTAGCTTACAGCGCCATACTCTTTGGTGGCATCAGGATTGGTTAGGGCATCGCCACGCACGTAGCGCGTAGCCAGTATTTCAGCCGCATGCTCTAGGATTTCATTTTCCTGATAGCGTAGCTGCTTTTGGTAATCGGAAGGTTTGGGATTCATTTTAGGCTCCTGTCGGAATCAATGATGGGTATTCACATTGATGACATATGCTTGAAGATTTTTTGGTTTAGGGTGAAGGGCTATCGTAGGCAAGAAGAAGGAGGTGGCGAGCCCTAATGAGAGCATATGGGTTGTTAGTTTTAAGGAGGAAAGCTAATGGCGTTAGAAGGAGAAAGGATAGGGCAGAATCGATTGTGATCACAATTTATTGAGTCGCTACTCTAAATGATTTATGCCCCAAAATCATTCAGAGTAAATGCTCTTTAATATCTTGCTGATGTAAATTTACCCTACAAAAAGTTATCCGATAGAATACAAATCAACACGACTTGCCCCTTTACTATGCTTGTTTGACTTGGCAATTTGCCTATTTAATTGGTTAAATCATCATGTAATCTTGTTGAGGATGATAAATCACTGAAAATATTGTTATTATCCTTTTTATTTATCAGTAAAACCGACTCCCATGAGATATGAATCCGCTCCTGTAGCCCCAGAAGAAAGACAAGAAACCACTAGAGAACGAGCAGCACATCAACGCGGAGAACGTCAGGAAGAGCTGAGATCTACCGCGAGCGATGAGAAACGATGGGCTGAAAACAGAGAGCGCGTTCTTGCTGAACGCAAAGCTGTCCAACAAGCTTACGACCTAACAGAAAAAGAATGGAACGATGATTTACAAAAGCAAGCTAAAGAATATCAGTGGGACACTTCTCAACAAGAGAACGTGAGTATTGCGGTACTGACTGTTGAAGAAGGTAACGAGTATTTAGACTTGCTCATCAAAGACTCGCATGGACAACTTTCGAACGGCAAGGACTACACTGGCGTAGGTATGGGACTTAAAGGCGCTTATGAGGTCGCTAAAGAGCTTGGTGGATGGGGAGCAACTGCCAAAGCTGTAAATATCAATGGTGTAATGAATATTGTGGTTGAGAACTACAAGCCTAAATATTTAGACCTAGGTATCCGTTGGCAAGAAGCAACACCACAAATGCTTAAAATTGGTCACGCCCTAAATACCGTTCAAGGCAATGTCAGTTTCTTGAAAGGCAACATCTATGTAGAGCTTGTGTTTAGTGGTGCGGTTAATGCAGTTGACTACATTTTGCATGATGAAAAAACGCTAGGTGAAGTGGTCGGCCAATTTACAGCGGATATATCTAAAGGTGTGGTTGCAGGCGTAATAGCTCAAGGTGCTACTTTAGTATTAAGAGCTGGGTTAATCCTAGCGTTTGCTACCCCACCTACAGCATTGTTACTAGGTTTCTTTGCCATAAGTGCATTTTACATTGGTAAGAAAGTATCTGAAGTAGATGACAAATATAGATATACTGAACCAATGAAAAAAGAAGTTGAGAGATTAATTGATGAAAATTAACCGCTTAAAGGCATTTGCTTTCTGTTTGATTTTTTCATCACTTTTCCTACTATCGGCTCACGATGTTATGGAGGTGTTTGATGCACATAAACTGCTTCATGATAGAATCGTCGTAAGTGGAGCGATTAATGATGCTTCTACATTTGCTTTTTCTTGGGCAATGTTTGTTGTGTCTGTATTCATGGTCATCTGCCTAATTACAGGGGAAAAGCTCCTCTGGATACCCAAGATACTTATAATCATTCTTGGGGGGATATCTGTATTAGCTTTTCTAACTGGCTGGAAGGTAAATGGAGCATTGAAGGTAAAACTTCATGAGAAAAGCTATATCGAATGCACCTCGGAACGAGAACTCACATTAAAATCCTCAAGTCGGACCTATGTTTTAGACCCTAGCTTGTGTGATTAAAATTGTCTTTCACGCTTTTGGCACAAGCCACTGTTCTGCGCAACTTTTTCAGGACACTTTTCTAAAGGACTTTTCATAATCGATCGGTGACATATCGCCGTTAGTCGTATGTAGCCGATCTAAATTGTAATATCGCATATAAGCTGACACATCATTTTTCATGTTCTCTCGCGTTGGTTGCGGTACTTTTAACAACCAGTCATGCTTCAGGCTGCCAAAGAACCGTTCAACTACCGCATTGTCCCAACACGCTCCAACATCACCCATGCTGGCTCTTATTCCATAGTTCGCCAGTAAATTTCGATATCGTTTACTAGTATACTGTGACCCTCTGTCTGAGTGAAACACCAAGCCTTTACGTGGTTGGCGTAGGTTATAGGCTTTCATCATCGCTTTGCTCACCAAATCCGTGGTCATACGTTTATCAAGGTGCCATCCCACAATGCGCCGTGAATATAAATCCATAACGATGGCTAGATACATCCAACCTTCGCCCGTCTTTAAATACGTCACATCGCCAGCCCAAACTTGGTTTGGTGCTACTGGATTAAAGTTTTGGTTAAGCAAATTATCGGCGACCGTATCACTATGCTTACGTTTTGTGGTCAATTTGTACGCTATACGTTGTGTGACAACAAGGCCCAGCTGGTTCATTAGCTTTTGGGTGCCATAGTCACTGACTTTAAAGCCCTCATTGCATAACCGTTTTCGCAGCTCTCGATAACCCAAACTACGTCGACTTTCTTTGAATATCACCTTCGCTCTACGTACAGATGTAACTGCTCTTGTGTTATTCGCTTAGGTGGCCTTTTCAACCACGCATAATAGGCTGAGCGACTCACATTCAAGCTGCTACATAAACGAGTAACAGGATAATCAGAGGTCAGTTGTTTAATCGTCTCAAAGGCTACTTGGTTTTCTTTACGTAGTCGTATTAACTCTGCTCGTTCGTCAGGAGAGAGCACTGAGCCGGATTTTTCAGCTTCAAATTTCGCTTTCCAGTTGTAAAGAAGCTTGTCTGTGACACCCAAAGAGGCAGCTGCCTTTGAAACGCTATAGCCTTGTTCAGTGATCAACGCCACCGCTTCTCGCCGAAATTCATCGGTATAACTTCTGTTTTTTCGTTTTGTCATAGTCACCTCAATAGTAGGATTATATTCCTTTATCAAAGTGTCCTGTTGGATTAAAGCAGATCAGCATTACGTGCGTGGTATTTCTAATTCAAGTAATTGATGAAAATCACGCATTGGTATGCAGATATAAATCACGCCCACGTTCGCCGTGCCATAGCCAACGGTCTTGTGTACGTACCACCAAACGGTTCGTAATCCCTCTGCGGTTTCTTCCTCCCATTCCAGTACACTACCGACAGGAACATGGTGCGAAGCAATACGCAGCATTAGTGGCTCTAAAGACTCGCCAAGGTTTTCGTCGCCATCATCCATCATGAAAAAGTTCTCTTGCTCATCTGGACAATCTAACAAAGCCACCAGTTCTGGATCGCTATAAGTGAGCGTATCTTGGTTAGTTTCTAGCTCTAACACGGACTCGTTTTGGTAATTATTATCCGTTGGTGCCGATTCTGGCTCCGCAGGGCGATACAGGGACGCTTCAAAGTGGTCAGGTGATA
Source organism: Vibrio sp. V42_P2S4T144 (assembly GCF_009904715.1). Taxonomy (NCBI): domain Bacteria; kingdom Pseudomonadati; phylum Pseudomonadota; class Gammaproteobacteria; order Vibrionales; family Vibrionaceae; genus Vibrio; species Vibrio sp. V42_P2S4T144. Next base: position 8,243 of record NZ_WXWS01000407.1, read on the forward strand.
ATTTTATAGCCTTAATCCAATCATCCCTTAAAACACGATTAAAGGGCTCATGGCCTTGGTATCGAGCCTTTCTTATTACAGGCTTAACTACGTCACTCACTTGATGATTCTCTCTAATCTGCTTGGTGTTACGTTCATCAATTTTGCGAAATCGGTCAGTGCTTCACTCTTAGTTTTCCCTTGCAGCTTGTAGCCGTCATGGAAGTTCTGGAAGCCGACCTTAATCATATCGATATAACCTTTCTTTTCGTTGGACTCCTTACGCAGTTTGCGCGCTTGCCGCTTGATGGTTTCGCTTTCCCGTTTCTGTTTGGCGATCTGTTTTTCCATTGCTTTCTGAGCGCGTAGATATTTCGCGTGTTCGCGCGTAGCGGCGGCCTTATCCACCACCGTTTTACGGTTACGTGCGGCAGCTTTCTTCTCGTTCTCGTTGAGCAAGTACGTTTTGTTATCTGAGCCAAAACCAACACGGCGCGCTTGTTGCTTCATTTGGTTGGCCAAGATGCGTTGCCATGCCAGCGATTGCAGCATGGTTGTTGCCTTAAGAACGTGTTTACATGCCACACCAGACAATTCAGGGTTTCGGATTTTCGGGAACGTAAACTCTTTAGGCGGCGCTATGCAGTAATTACCCATAGTGGCCAAGTATCGATACCAATACTGGTGACGGCCACAGTCGCAATCAAAGGAAATACGGCCAGCACACGCCAGTTGTACCGCTTGGTTGTAATCTCCATTAGGCGGTTCGTGTAGTAGTTCATCCCACTGCTCAAGACGCACCTTTACTCGGTGTTCTTCGTGCCTCGATACGCTTGATGCTCGTACACGAATAAGCGCGATATTGTTCTTAATACCGATCAACGTGGCCTTGTGAATACCTGTACCGTCATCGACACGGTTGTTAGCGCGGTCTACGTCAATTTGACGCGAGTTCTTCACCAAAAAGGCGTAGGTGATACCCGCTGTCTTACTGTCATAGACCTCTTTGTGTCGCTGGCGGGCCTTGTCGAACTTGATCAGGTCTTCTTTGGTAAACCGTTGCCCTTTAGCCTTTTCGCCTAGCGCCTTTAATGCCTTATTCGTTGGCTTGGCCAGCGTTGAGGCGGTCAGCGTTCGCTTGGCATTGCGGCGGTTTTTCTTTTGCGCCTGTTCAATCTTGTTGAATAGCTGGTTGAATTGCGCTTCATTGAGGCCAAGGCTGGCAAATGAGCCGTTATCCCGTTTCTCCGCTTCAAACTTCTTCGGCATAGGTTACAGCCCCATTTCGTCCATGAATTGACGCATGGAACGGCGCAACCAAGATGCTGGTGGCAGTTTGATGGTTTCGCCAACAGGTAGCGGATTCATTGGGTCGTCTACGTCACAGACCAGACTTACCAGCCAATCAAGCTCAACCGTGGCGTAGGCTCTGTAAGAGACGAGATCTGCACGATAAACCTCATCAAGTCGAATGGTGTATTCAAACAGATCGGTATTGCCCGAACGGTTGACGTATTCCATGACGATGGCAAAGAAATGCGCCCGTAGAATATCGTCCTCGATGTTCTCTGCTGAGAGGCGGGATAACTTACTCATTATCACCTCCCATTCGATACTTACCGTCTGCGATTAACCCCGTTTTTGCCTTGAACAATCCCATTGCGCGCGAGGCCATTCCTGGCTCTTTCTTGGGCTTACGTAACAGGCCAAACAAGCTCTTAAGCGTTACCGTGTCGCCGATACTGTCTTGTGTAGCTGCATAGACCACAAACATGAGCGCGTAGGTATCAGGGCGCAGTTCTGACCAGTCAATGTTGTACGTTGGTTTACCATCCGTTCCCCGCACTTCTTCTACGATGGACGGCGACACTTCGAAGCGGCCACCAGCGTTAGGCGGGTAGGTGATAGCACTTAGGGATGTGAGATAGTTATAGGCTTCCATTGCCGACACAATGATCGGTTTGCCTTTTGCGTCCAGTTCGGACAGGCGAACGGCGCGCCCATACTTCGAAAAGTAGGGCGTAACCTCGTCCACCAGCACAATAAAACCGCCTTTTTTGAGCTTTTCTAACTTCTCGGGCAAAGTCAGCTTGAGGCTCATCAACGAGCGCTCTAATTGTTGGCATTCGATGATATGGAGTTGACCATCATCTACACCAGCAAGCATAAGTCGTGGCTGGCCAGATGATAGAGTAAGTACAGCTATGCGCGTTCGTGCCATGTTGTGACCTCTAAGCGCGCTTTTTAAGATGGGGAGTCTTGGTCAGTTTAACACCATTAACCAAGCTTTTTAGCCCTGTTAATGGTGTTTATATTGATTAATGTTCGGAATGTTTAGGGTAAATGTTTTCGAGCGATTCAAGTGGCAATCCCGCCAGATTATAGACCTTAAACAACAGTTCTATCTCTGTACCGTTGTGGATCTTCCATTGCGCTTTCACGCCGTACTTCCCTTTTGCGTGGATAGGTATCATATCGGGATACTGAGCGCGCTTCTCCGCTTCTAGTAGCGTGTCGTGGTGATAACAACACAAGGGTAATACATACGCATGCGCCCGTTCTCCAACACGACCAAACACATGATGCAAGGAAATCACCGGATTCTCTCGGCCATGCAGCCAACACGCAATACATGGTAAGCGGCCAATGGCATCCATGATGCGCCTTTCCTCTACCGTGGGCGTTCGGCCTTTCAATCCCTTACTGGCGATCTTTTTGGTCGGTTTCTTCGCTACAGGCTTCGCTTTTTGGCGCTCGATGCGCTGTTGCTGTTTGTCACGCTGCTTTTTCTTGTATTCGGGATCATTTAAGCGCTCGATTTGTCGCTGGCGCTGACGCTCTTGCTGCTGTAATTGCTTTTTGAAGCGCTGCTGCCGTTCCTCGGGATCGTTCATTTTGGCGATTTGCTTTGCTCGCGCCCGTTCCATTGATTGTTTTTGCTTCTCTCGTTGTCTTTGAAGTTTCTCTGCTATTGTCAAAGCCATTAAAAACACCTACTATTTGTTTGCTCTTGTTTCACATTTGCTGGTGGAACATGAAAAGGCTGGTAACTCGAATTTGCTGATTCGAACTGTTTGCTAAGGCCAGCCGCAAAAAAACCGCGTTTATTCGCGGTTTTTTTGTACCTATCAAAAGTAACTCTCAATTAAAACCCGATGGCATGGCTTGCCGTCATCGTTACGCATACGTTGCCCCAAACTGACGATCTTCATGAGCTTGCCCTCGTAGTCCCAAGGCTGATTTCGAGTTAAACACTCTTTGGCTCGTTTAAGCGCTGGCGAGCCAACTAAAAGATAAACGGCTTTGCGAGGTTTCACGCAGCATTCTCCGTAGCAATGTTTGAGGAAGTGATCATAGATAGTGAACGTTCGGCAAACTTAAGCTCTGCTTTGCGCATATCAATGTCGCGCTCTACATGCAGTGTGAAGTTGTCACAGAACACGCCTTTCTCTTTCTGGTGCACGTTCAGCTTCTCTTTAAGTTGAGTGATTTCTTGATTGAGTTTTTCAATGTACGACTTGAAGTAAGTCTCGCTGCCGATTTCCAGCATCACCGATGCAGGACTACGAATGATAGACAGGTCATCGCATGTAGATTCGTTGCGTAAAAGGTTAAGAACACGCTCGCCGTCTTGAGTTAAGCTGTAATTCTTGCGGTCTGGTTTGCCGTCTTGCACTTCAATTTCGTGTGACACTAAACCCTTTTCCGTCATGCGACCGAGTTCGCGGTAAACTTGCTGGTGGCTAGCTTGCCATGCGCCAGATTCAGGCATTGTTCGGTTTGTTAGGTCATAGCCTGTTTGTGTTCTCTGCTCAAGAATTGCTAGAAGTAGATTACCCAAAGTCATAGTTAGTTACCTTTTGTTATTGATGCCAAATTTCCCCCGTATCCTCGTCAATAAATCCATGACATAGATACTCTCTACTTGTTGAGTAATGCGTAAGTCTTCCCTTTAACGCCTTTTTGTTGCGGTTGTGCCAGTGCTCGTATCCGGCAGTAAACGCATATTGGTTGTTGTTGTAGTCTGCATAATGCAGATCTGAGCCGTTGCGAGCCTCACTCACTCCCGCCGACCAGCTTGCTAGAAAATCGTCACGCTCATTGAGTTTGATAGCTTGTCGCTCATCATCATGCACCCCAAGTAACGTGATAATTCCTAGCCCTTGCATGCGGTCAATGACGGTCGTATCGAAATAGCCGATATAGATTTCATCGTGCGGGATAAACTCTACTTGTAGTGGCATTTCGTAGACCGTTCCATCTAGCGGTAGAGCTTCCATAAGCTCTATGAGTAGGCTCAACTGGTTTTTTGCCATTGGCCAGTGCCTTGTCTAGTTGTTTAACCACATCTGCACACATGGAAAAGCGAGGCATTTCATTTCGTATCGCTTTTTCGTCTGCGCCCTCAATAAAGGCTTTCGCCTCATCTGTACTCCCTAACACCCAACTCACACACACGTTCGCTACCGCGCCAGTGTTGCGGTTAATGGCCATCGATACTGTTGCTCCGTGGTTAGACAGGACAATAGTGCCTTTTCTGGTATTGAACGTTTTTATGGTCATTTTCTACAATTGATTAATCGTGTTCGGAATACGAAATGAGACTACCACATCAAAATTAAGATATGCAATAGCTAATTTGCCCCTTAATATCAAAAATATACACATAGATATAATTTTATGTGTTCGGAATGAAAAAGTGTTGCCATAATCCAAGGGTGGGATTAGATTACGCTCCAAGCAAACAGTCGGAGCAGTTTAAGAAATGAATCTAATTCACGGATTTTGCAGCACTAACCCACTAATTAACCCTGATATGGTGCTAATGCAGAGAGGTACATACGCCCACCAGCTAAAGCGACTTTTCACTGACAGCAAACTACGTGTTGGCCATCTTTATGAAATGAAAACGACAGCAAGTAGCAGTGTTAAGTTTTGGGACTCACTCTCTGCTTATTTTGATGAGATTACTTACAAAGCCAAGGAAAGCTACACAGAGATTGATTCTCAATATCAATTTTTAACCTATCTAGCTGATGCGGTTTACTTGATCGAGAAAAAGGGCATTGATTGGGATGTCACCATCCAGTCATTGATTTTGGATGATGACCAAACGCAAGAAACCAACGATCAACAGCTACGCAATATCAGCCACCTTTTGAAGATGACAAAGCAATACGCAGAGCAGTTTTAACGATGGTGACGATTTACCCATTAGACGAATTCATCTAAATGTTTCAGCGTGGATACCCCTCCCGAAAGAGGGAGGGGAGGAACGCTGCCCTTTGTAGTTAATTCTATTGTGGTGATTAGGGGAATTATGAGGAAAGAGTTTATTGATTCTATTCCGAACACAACATTAAAA
>NZ_WXWS01000205.1:0-13571 GCF_009904715.1 Vibrio sp. V42_P2S4T144
CATTAGCATTGACTTAATAATATTAATTAGTAATATCTAATAAAATGTAATGTAGTAATGAAGAGGCATAAGAATGGGCGACAGTATGCTACAAAGTGCGACCGAAGCGAGTGAGCTGCTTAAAATTATGGCTCATCCAGAGCGCCTAATCGTGATGTGTAAGCTGATTGAAGGCGAGAAAGGGGTCGGTGAACTTTTTGAAGGTTCATCATTAAGCCAATCTGCTTTTTCACAACATCTCACCGTATTGAGAAAGCACGACATTATTAAAGCTAGAAAAGTTTCTCAGCAGGTATTTTATTCAATTTCTGATGAAAGAGTTGGTCCGCTGGTTGAGGCCTTTAAGCAAGTTTTCTGTAAGTAATTAGTTTGGCGGTTGCTATGTTTGAAGTTCCTTGGATGTCGCTGTTGGGCGGCATAATAGTTGGCGTATCAGCGATAACACTGATGCTATTTACTGGCAAGACTGCTGGGATCAGTGGGATCTTAAACGGTGCCGTTGAGAACGCAGATCGCGTTTGGCGCATTGTTTTTTTAATTGCGATGGTATTAGGTGGCGTGTTTGCTGTTTATGTTCTTGGCGGGCATGTACCAGAACAGTACAGCGGTTCTGTTGTTTTAGTTATCGTTGCTGGCTTGTTAGTCGGTGTCGGTACGCGTATCGGCAATGGTTGTACTAGTGGTCATGGCATTTGTGGGATAGGGCGTTTCTCAATCCGTTCTGTGGTCGCGACGTGTACTTTTATGGCCACAGCCATGTTAACCGTCTTGCTAGTATCGTGAGGAATAGTGCCGTTATGAAAACTCATGTAATGAAAAGTATTAAGCAAATGTCCGTTGTTGCATTTTCTGGTGTGCTCTTTGGTATTGGTATGGTGGTCTCTGGTATGGCTGAACCGGCAAAAGTGATTGGCTTTCTCGATATTACTGGAGCATGGGATCCAAGCTTAGCCTTTGTAATGGGCGGAGCACTTGCGGTGTTCGTTCCAGCTTATCTTTTATTAATAAAGCCAAGAAGCGAATCTGTGTTTGGTGATGAGATTGTATGCCCAACTTCTAAAGCGATAGACAAAAAGTTAGTCGGTGGTGCTGTACTGTTTGGTATTGGTTGGGGGTTACTGGGTGTGTGTCCTGGTCCTGCGGTTGCCAGCCTTTTCACTGGCAACACACAAGTTCTGCTCTTTATAGTGGCAATGTTGGCTGGGTCATTCACCGCTAAAAGAGTGGTTCGTCAATAAAGAAAGTACTTCAACGTTAAAAATAGTACTTAAACGCTAAAAAGTGAGTGTCGTAGAAACCGGGCAATGGTCACTCAGTTTATAGTCGAGTACATCTTGTGTTTTGAAAACGGTTTGAACACCAGACGACGCCTTTAAATCACCACTCACAATAATGTGGTCTATCACCGAGCGGAATTGGTGGGTTTTATTCGGATTACGATTAGAACGCACTTTACATTCCGCTTTAGTCTCTTTAGTCACTAGCTTTGCACTAGTATTGTCCGATATCACGTCCCACAACCAATCTCCTTGATAACCCAAGTTGTGGTTAAAGTCGCCAAGCACGACATAATGTTGTTTGTTGTCCTCGCGCGCCTTTATCCACTTAGCTAGTGCCTGTCCTTGTTGTTTCACTATCTTACAATCGCGGTTATTACGATACGCGCCACTGCAACCCGCTTTCAGATGTACAGAGAGTAGGTGAGTCTCGTTTTCTTGGTTTGGATTTAAAACAAGGTAGCTCGCGAAGCGCAGCTTGCTGTTGCCTCGTGTGATAGAGAAGTCTGGCGTGTCTAATACGCTTACGCCATTGCGCACGGCAAAGCCTGTGTATTGGTTGGTGTCGTTAAACTGAAGGTGTCGGTTGGAGGCGTTTGAACGATCGGAAAGATAGATAGTGAAGTCATTGCCAACAGCTTTTTGCATTGCAGCGACGCTTTCGACTTCTTGAAAAGCAAGAATGTCGGCTTGTGTTTTATCCACATAGTGGGTCAGTTTTTCAAAATCTTGTGGTGTTCTCGACACTTTTCCACCATCTATAGATAACCATTCTATGTTCCAACTGGTTAGATTGATGGAGTTTTGAGCAAATGAAAGAGAACTAAAAAGTAATATTAACGTAACAAAAAGTGATCGCATTTTGGCCTGTTGCACTCCTATCTTTTAGCGTATTCCTTTCCATCCTTTATCCTACAAGACCTCCAAAAATAGCAAGTAGATTTAGTACCAATTTTGCAATTTTCATGGTTTTCTTCGCAACTGAGATCAACGCCAATAAGATCGATTTCTTCTTGTTCGCTAGCCAATCTTTATTGATCAAAATCAATGTTTTCGAGTGGTGCTTCTCGTTAAATACGCCACAATATATTGTGTTGCTAGAATAAAAAATAACCCCATATAGTGTGTTTGTGGATAACTCTGTGAGTATGCTCGGGTAAGGAGAACAAGGTGAAACCAATCGTAATCAAACGCGACGGATCAAGAGCTCCGTTCAACAGGGATCGTATCCAAGCAGCAGTTGAAGCAGCAGCGGAAAACAAAGATAAAGATGTCGCTATTTATGCTCTTAATGTGGCTCTTGCTGTCGAGTTACAGTTAAGAGAACACGATGAAGTTCACATCCATGAGATTCAAGACTTAGTCGAAAATGAACTCATGCAAGGTCCTTACAAAGCCCTAGCGCGTTCTTACATTGAATATCGCCACGATCGCGACATCGCTCGTGAGAAGCAAAGTGCACTAACTCGCGAAATCGAAGGTTTGATTGAAGAAAGTAATCTGGATCTAATCAACGAGAACGCGAACAAAGACGGCAAAGTAATTCCGACTCAACGTGACTTGTTGGCTGGTATCGTAGCGAAACACTATGCGAAGACGCACATTCTTCCTCGCGATGTGGTTCAAGCGCACGAAGTGGGTGACATTCACTACCACGATTTAGACTACGCACCGTTCTTCCCAATGTTTAACTGTATGCTTATCGATCTTAAAGGCATGCTGACGCATGGTTTTAAAATGGGTAACGCTGAGATTGATACGCCAAAATCAATTTCGACTGCAACAGCGGTAACAGCGCAAATCATTGCTCAAGTCGCGAGCCACATTTACGGCGGTACAACCATCAACCGTATTGATGAGGTTCTAGAACCGTACGTAATCACAAGCTACGAGAAACACCTAGAGATCGCAAAAGAGTGGAACATTGCTGAGCCAGAAGAGTTCGCAAAAGCACGCACTGAGAAAGAGTGTTACGACGCGTTCCAATCTCTAGAGTACGAGGTAAACACGCTACACACGGCGAACGGTCAAACACCATTCGTTACGTTTGGTTTTGGTCTTGGTACAAGCTGGGCATCACGCCTTATCCAGAAATCGATTCTGAAGAATCGTATTGCAGGTCTAGGCAAGAACCGTAAAACAGCGGTATTCCCTAAACTTGTATTCGGCATCAAAGATGGTTTGAACCACAAATCAGAAGATCCAAACTACGACATCAAGCAACTTGCGCTTGAGTGTGCGTCTAAGCGTATGTACCCAGACATTCTTAACTACGACAAAGTAGTGGAAGTAACCGGTTCATTCAAAACGCCAATGGGTTGCCGTAGCTTCCTTGGTACTTACGAAGAAAACGGTGAGCTGATTCACGAAGGTCGTAACAACCTTGGCGTCGTGAGCTTGAACCTTCCTCGTATCGCTATCCGTGCAAACGGAAGCGAAGAGAAATTCTACGAGCTTCTAAATGACCGCCTACGTCTTGCTCGTAAAGCACTAGAGACACGTATCTCTCGCCTTGAAAACGTGAAAGCACGTGTGGCCCCAATCCTATACATGGAAGGCGCATGTGGTGTTCGCTTGAAAGCAGACGACTCAATCGCAGATATCTTCAAGAACGGTCGTGCGTCTATTTCTCTTGGTTACATCGGTGTACACGAGACAATTAACGCGCTATTCGGTACAGAAGCGCACGTTTATGATGACGCTGTTTTGCGTGAAAAAGCGGTCGCGATCATCAAGCATCTAAAAGATGCTGTGAATCAATGGGCTGACGAAACAGGTTATGGCTTCAGCTTATATGCAACGCCAAGTGAAAACCTATGTAGCCGTTTCTGCCGCATCGATGCGAAAGAGTTCGGCGTAATTGAAGGCGTAACAGACAAAGGTTACTACACCAACAGCTTCCACCTAGATGTTGAGAAGAAGGTGAACCCATACGACAAGATCGACTTTGAGATGCCTTACCCAGAAATCTCAAGCGGCGGCTTTATCTGTTACGGCGAGTTCCCGAACATGCAACGTAACGTTGAAGCACTAGAAAACGTATGGGACTACAGTTACACCCGAGTGCCTTACTACGGTACAAACACGCCAATTGATGAGTGCTACGAGTGTGGCTACAACGGCGAGTTTGACTGTACAAGTAAAGGCTTCACTTGCCCAAGCTGTGGTAACCATGACTCAACTAAAGTATCAGTAACACGTCGAGTTTGTGGCTACCTAGGCAGCCCAGATGCACGCCCGTTTAACTTCGGTAAGCAAGAAGAAGTGAAGCGCCGAGTTAAACACCTGTAAGGTTTACTACCACTCGTTTTAACACTTTGAAAATCAACTTTAAACAGGTTGATTTTCTCTTTCGCGATAACACAGAGACGCATTATGAATTACCACCAATACTATCCAATTGACGTTGTTAACGGACCGGGTACGCGCTGCACGCTGTTTGTGTCGGGTTGTGTGCATCAGTGCCGAGGGTGTTATAACCAGTCGACGCAACGTTTGGATTCTGGTGTACTTTTCACGCAAGAAGCGGAAGACAAAATCATCGCTGACTTAAACGACACGCGTATCAAACGCCGTGGCTTGTCGTTGTCGGGTGGAGATCCGCTTCACCCTGCTAATGTGCCTCATATTTTGAAGATAGTGAAAAGGGTGAGAGAGGAGTGCCCAGGTAAAGACATTTGGGTTTGGACTGGCTACACGCTGACGGAACTGAATAACGCGCAAAGGGAAGTGGTGCAATACATCGATGTTTTGATTGATGGTAAGTTTGAACAAGACAAGAAAGACCTCAATCTCGAATGGCGTGGCAGTTCAAACCAAATCATTCATCGCTTTACGGACATCTAATCAAGCATTCTCCGCACATAAAAAGGGCTCACGCGTGCATAACGGGTGAGCCCTTTTGGTGTGAGTTCGTTAATGTCTTTTTGGTTACGCTGTCACCGATTGGTCATCTTCAACCATATTATTTATCCAACGTTTAGATTGAATACGGTAAGTCGTCAGTACGCCTTTCACTAACTCTTCCGCGAGCAGAGACATCAAGACAAAATGCAAAGGCAGCCCTAACACCATGCCTGTGTAATAAGTAAGGGGGATGCCAATAGCCCACTGACCGAACGTGTCGATGAAAATGCTATAGCGAATATCAGCGCCACTCTTTAGTACGCCGCCAATCCCAACCATGTTAAACACCCTCAAAATCATACCTAGCGCCATGACTAAACATACGTTAAGTGCCATGTCTGCATCGGTTAACGGGCTCAGTACCAATAGGTGATGAATCATGGGCGAGCTCAACCACACTAGGAAAAACAGCAAGGTGGCTAAGATTGCGCTGGTTAACACATACCACCACGCCGTTTTCTCGACTCGGTCATAATGTTTTGCACCAATATCATTCCCAAGAAGAACGGATGCAGCGACCGCAAATCCCATAAAGGTTGAAATCAGTACCCCTTCAATCGGTGATAAGAATGAGATGATCGCCAGTTCTGAAACGCCCAATTGACCATAGATGATGCTGTAAACGATCAATCCACCAGTCCAAAGCGCATCGTGGACCAACATGGGTAAAGAAACCTTAAAGTACTTTTTTCGATACTGTTTTAAGCGGCCTTGTACCCAATCGAACTTAGTCGGAATTAGGTAAGCATATCGTTTGTAGAAAAAATAAATCAAGACGGCGGTTTGGAAAAATCGAGAAACAAAACTACCTACGGCTGCACCAAATACGCCCCATTGAGGGAAACCAAATAAACCAAAAATCAAAACATAATTAAGCGCGACGTTAACGACAATGGCGGAGATACTAACGTTGGTTGCCAGTTTGGTTTGGCCCACGGAGCGCAATACCGCTTCAATCGGTACTACTATCGCCGTAGCAATGAGGCTAAAGCCCGTAACCACAAGATAATCACGTGCATAAGTGACGTATTCAGGATCGTCTGACATAAAAGAGACGATCTCTTCATCAAAAATCGCATAAAGAACGATAAACGGCAGCGTCACCAAAATGGAAATAAACCAAGATTGCGCCAACGTTCTGCGAATTCCGGCTAGGTTTCCTGAGCCGTAGTATTGAGAAGCAAGTACGGTAACTGCACCGCACAGGCCAAAGACAACCGCTAGGTTGAAGAAAAAGATACGATTTCCAACTCCAACTGCTGCCGTTGCAGATTCTCCGAGTAGGCTTACCATGAAAATATCCACGACGCCGAGCAAAGCAAAAAGCATGGACTGAAGTGAAACAGGTAGGCCAATCGTAATCAGCTTTTGCCAAAATGCTTTATCGATGTATTCGCGTGTTAAGAGCATCGCATTTCTCCTTAAAGATTAATGCGAGTAGTTTATCCTCATGATTTGGCGGTGTATTTTTCAAAGGAATCCAAAACCTTTGTAAAACTCTCTACTAACGCACATGTGAGCCAATAAATCATGGAAGATAAACAAGAACGCTACGCGATTTCAGAAAAAACTTATCAAGAGTTTATTGATCACAGTCGAGTATTAGCACTTGAGGAGAGAGGCATTGTGCAGTGCGGCATTGCCACTTGTCGTGACTTCTTCTCTGTTTATCGTAAAAACCAAAAGAAACACATGCTGCTCTATACGGTGCGTGGTAAAGGGTGGCTAGAGAGTGGGACTTATCGATACGATTTGGAACCGGGCTCGTTGATTACAGTACCCGCAGGTGTTGAAAACGGTTTTGGTATAGAAGAAGAACCTTGGCAGATCGCGTGGCTTTTTCTTGCTCCTGATAGAGAGTGGCCGATATTAGAATGTGATGTTCGCTATCAGCTTTCATCTACACCTGAAGTGATGTATGCATGTATCCAAACACTACTACGCAGCATTCACCTTCCAATCGATTATGGTGGTGCGGTAGGTGAGCATAGTGTGGCTCAGTTAGAGCTGATGTTAAACATGCCGCCCTCAGAGTCGATATCACGCAGCCAATTGAGGCTTCGGCGTGTATTTGACCTTGTCCAACGTCAGCTCCATAAGGATTGGAGCGTTGAGCAGGTGGCGGCTCTATATCCATGTTCGGAGCCTCATTTGCATCGACTGACTCAAAAGCAGTTTGGTCGAAGCCCAATGGCACATTTAACGCGTATGCGCATGGAATATGCTGCTAGGTTACTTCGTTCAACAGAATGGCCAATTCAGCATATTGGAGAAATAGTCGGATATCCGACAAGCGCTAACTTTAGTACACGTTTTAAAGCGTGGTCGACCATGACACCAAGAGAGTTTAGAAAAAACGGTAGAGTGGATTGGTACGACGAGGAGTGAATCGTTCTTTTTCTGAACGATAGAGCGCACAAAACTCACCGCAATCCAGAATTTTGTTCTCTAATTGATGAAATAAGTGAAAAATCATTTCGTCATTTTTTGCGATGGTGTTAACGTGAGGTTCGGTACTTGAATTTCAAAGGGTTATGACTTTCATGTTTTCTAATCTCCCAACTCCCGTATTAGATCCTATTTTATCTCTATCCGTTGCATACCGTAACGATGAACGTCCAAACAAGGTTGACCTTGGCATTGGCGTATACAAAAACAGCGCAGGCGAAACGCCGATTATGAAAGCCATTCAAATGGCGCAGGATGTCGTTGTTGAAACTCAAAAAACCAAGTCTTATGTTGGTCTTGCGGGTTGCGAAGAATTTAATAAAAGCATGATCGATTTGCTGCTGACGGGAACGTCTGCAATGGATCGTGTTGCAGCTATTCAAACGCCAGGTGCAAGTGGTGCGCTGCGTATGCTCGGTGATCTAATGAAGATCGCACAGCCAGATACGACGGTTTGGATTTCCAACCCAAGCTACGTAAACCACAAGCCAGTGATGGAAGCAGCAGGCCTTAAAGTTAAGTTCTACCACTATTTCTCTTCTGAAACGAAACAAGTAGACACCGCAAAAATGATGGATGATCTTGCGAAAGCTGGGCCTTCAGATGTGGTACTTCTTCATGGTTGTTGCCACAATCCAACTGGTGCGGATATTGACTTCTCTGCTTGGCAAGCCATTACAGAATTGTCGCAGAAGAACGGTTTCATCCCATTTGTGGACATTGCTTACCAAGGCTTCGGTGATGGCCTAGAAGAAGACGCAAAAGGTCTTCGTTTTATGGCAGATAACGTTGAAGAGATGTTGATTACTACTTCATGTTCGAAGAACTTTGGTCTGTACCGTGAACGAACTGGTGCAGCGATTGTGGTTGGTAAGAACATGCATGATGTAACCAATGCAAAAGGTAAACTCCTCACTCTAGCTCGCTCTACTTACACGATGCCACCCGACCATGGTGCAGCTTTAGTTAAGACCATTCTGCAAGATGACAATCTCACTTCCGTTTGGAAGCAAGAATTGAGTGAAATGCAACATCGTTTGGTTAGCCTTCGTCAAAGTTTGTGTAACGAGTTGAGAAACAACCATAATACAGATCAATTTGATTTCATTGAGGGTCACAAAGGCATGTTTACTGTGCTAGGCTTTAGTGGAAACCAAATGGCGCAACTGCGTGAAGATTATGGCATTTATGGTGTTGGCGATGGTCGAATTAACATTGCCGGACTTACCGAAACTCATATTCCATACGTAGCGGACGCAATTAAGAAAGTATCTCAAGCTTAATTGGAGTGTGGATGAAAAACTGGAAACTGATTCTGCCGCTTATGATGAGCGGCAGTTTAATTGCTTGTACGTCAACTCAAACGACGCAGGAACCTGTTGAGCCAGAGTCGCCAAAGGTCGAAGAGCCCGTTAAAGTCGAGCCAGAAGTGAAACCTGATGTAGATCCAAAGCCAGAGGTGGAGCCCAAACCAGAAGCGAAACCTGAGAAAAAGCCGGAACCAAAGCCTAAGAAGCCAGTCAAGGTCACAAAAACACCCGATGGCATGTTAATTCTTGGTTCTGAAGAATGGGTTTATGTTCCTGAAATTGACCAGACTTTCAAGGCTAGAGTCGATACAGGTGCGACAACATCATCAATTAGTGCGACTGACATTGTTCCGTTTGAGCGTGATGGTAAAGACTGGGTTAAATTTAAGATAGATTTAGGTGACAAAGACACCAAAGAATTTAAAGTACCCGTTGAGCGCTGGGCTAAAGTTAAGCAGTCTTCGTCAGAAGAGGTGGATAAACGAGCGGTGGTAAAAGCCTACATTACCGTTGGGGATCACAAAGAAAAGACAGAGTTTACGTTAGCGGATCGCGGACATATGACGTTTCCAATTTTGCTTGGTCGAAGCTTTTTTAGAGATATTGCCGTTGTGGATGTATCGAAAAAATATGTGCAAGATAAACCTAAAAAAACCGCTAAAAACTGATGTATTAAAGCTAGTTTCTGCTACAAGCTAATAATTCTTGATTAGCAAAAAATGGCCTCCAAAATCGGAGGCTATTTTTATTGAATCATATGCTTGCTTGTGATGCCTGGTAGTCATATCCACTAAAATGCAAAACGAGCAGACATTACAATTTGCTGGCCATAGACACCATTATTTTTGAAATCTGCACCAAGCGATAGTTGTTGAGTTGAGTGGAATCGTGCGCCCAGATTGTAAATGGTGTTCGAATCGTCATTATCTATGATTTGGCCGATACGGCCATGTAGCTCAACATTTTGCATAAACCAAATACGAGTGCCAATATTCACTTCCGTGCGCCACTCGTCACCCACTTTATCACTGCCGTTCTCTTTAATGTTGTGTACCAACATTTGGCCATAAATATCTGCAAATTGGCCTGCTGGCCCATTAAAGCCTATACCACCAGCAATGTCCCAGTCTCCGCTAAACTCACTGTCTGCGCGAGCAATGAAATGGGTATTCTCTGTAAAGTAGGTATTGAACTCGCCACCAAATGTACCAGGGCTAGTGCCCATGCGAAATTCCATCGTGTTGTAGTTGAAATTATTTGCATGTGCGGAAAGTGGCAAAATAGCACACAAACCAAAGGCTGCAACCTTTAGAGCTTTACCTAGCATGGTGTCTCCGGGCAAGATGATTAAAATGAACAAAAAAATGGTCTGCAAAAAGCAGACCAAGATTGATAAAGCTATCATTTTAAGTGCTTGCCGTCACTATTTAGCTGTAATCGTCACTACATCATGTTGATATGCACAGCAATCGGGGTTTGTTTTACATGACTACGAGTTGTTCGACTTCAATCTCTGGTTTGTTCCCGCCTTCAAATTCGCCAAACAGACGGACTTTAGTCGTGTGATCAATCGGAGTATTTAGCTGAATATCGTCATCGAGTTCGACCATCACTTCACCGGAACCATCGCTAAAGACAAACTTATCCGCGCGAACTTGACGCAATAAGTTACCTTCAACGACCACATCTTTTTCAGTAAACATATTGGAGTCGTTTAGCAAGGCATCCAATTTTTCCACAGTGACAGGACCGTTAAACTGCAAGTTTGATTGGTTTTGAGCGTTATCTTTCGCGAACGCGATAGAAGGAGCAATAGCTAAGGCGGCGATTGTTGCGATAATTGTATTCTTTTTCATGTTACATCCTCATCGGTTTGTTTTGATGGGGTCATTAAAACAGGGCTTGTTTGAACCAATGATGATTTCAACATTCATATTCTATTCATTTGCTTGAGTAAGTGGGGACGATGACGTTATGATTGTTCATCTTCCTCTATTCCTTACGAATGTTCATGAAATCAGCGATCCCATCTTTAATGGTTCAAGGCACCACTTCGGATGCCGGAAAAAGTGTCCTTGTGGCAGGTTTATGCCGTGTATTAGCAAGAAAAGGGATAAATGTTGCCCCATTTAAGCCACAAAACATGGCACTAAATAGTGCGGTAACCAAAGATGGCGGTGAAATAGGTCGAGCACAGGCCGTTCAGGCACAGGCGTGTAATATTGAGCCAACCGTACATATGAATCCGGTTTTGATTAAACCTAACAGTGATACAGGTGCTCAGATCATTTTGCAGGGTAAGGCGATTTCCAATATGGATGCGGCTGGCTTTCATGATTACAAGAAAGTGGCGATGGACACGGTGTTAGATTCCTTCTCTCGTCTGACTCAAGAATTTGATTCGATCATTATCGAGGGCGCGGGGAGTCCTGCTGAAATCAATTTACGAGAAGGCGATATTGCAAACATGGGTTTTGCTGAGGCCGCTGATGTACCAGTGATCATTGTCGCTGATATTGATCGTGGTGGAGTGTTTGCACATTTGTACGGAACACTTGCGTTACTTTCTGAATCTGAACAAGCGCGAGTAAAAGGATTTGTTATCAACCGTTTTCGAGGTGATATTCGTTTATTGCAATCGGGCCTCGATTGGCTAGAAGAAAAAACAGGTAAACCTGTACTTGGTGTACTTCCTTTTCTTCATGGTTTGAATTTAGAAGCAGAAGACGCGATCACTGCGCAGCAAGAGTTGCACTCTGAGGTAAAACTGAATGTTGTTGTGCCTGTTTTAACCCGGATTAGTAATCATACTGATTTTGATGTGCTGCGATTGAATCCAGACATCAATCTACGTTATGTAGGTAAAGGCGAAAAAATAGATAAAGCCGACCTGGTTATTTTGCCTGGGACCAAATCGGTCAGAGACGATCTGGATTATCTAAGAAGCCAGGGGTGGGATAAAGATATCTTGCGTCATATTCGTCTTGGTGGAAAAGTGATTGGTATCTGTGGCGGCTACCAGATGCTTGGAAACTTGATTGATGATCCAAACGGCGTCGAAGGCCAACCAGGTCAAAGCGAAGGACTTGGCTTGCTTGATATCACTACGACGCTAACTAACAGCAAACAGCTTACAAACACACAAGCACAGCTTTCTCTTAACGGCAAAACAGCCAATGTAAAGGGTTATGAAATCCACGTAGGGCGAAGTGAAGTACGGGGCCTGCAACCTCTTACATTCAGTTCCGGTGAAGCGGAGGGGGCGATCAGCGAGTGTGGCCAAATCATGGGAACCTACCTTCACGGGTTCTTTGACGAGGCAGATGTCTTAAGCCTGGTATCAGAATGGGTAAACGGCACCCAAATCAAACAACAAGACTTTGAAGAGTTAAAGGAGCAAGGCATTAATCGCATCGCAGATGCGATAGAACAACATATGCGCCTTGATTTTTTGTTTAAATAGCACATTAACTGATTGAACTTTATATTCAAATAACCTGTTCTTTCGCTTGCCTTGTATTGGAGTATCTCTATGAAAGCATGGAAACAGCATGCTTGCCTTGCGGCAGTATTAAGCATTTCATTTTCAGCAAATGCAGCAACGAACCTAAAAGTGTATGCAGCCTCTTCTATGACGAATGCGATTAACGAGATCGCGCAAAACTTTGAAGAAAAGTATGACGTTTCTATCACTCCCGTTTATGGTGGTTCTTCTTCTATCGCTCGACAAATTATCAATGGCGCACCAGCGGATGTATTCATTTCTGCGAACACGAAATGGATGGATTATTTGGTCGATAAAGAGGTCATTTATCGTGACAATGTCACAAATCTAGTGCGCAATAGCTTAGTGTTGATTGCGCCTCAGTCTTCAGAATTAACCTCATTTAACTTTTCTGATGCAAAGGCATGGGAGAAGGCATTGCATGGAAATCGTCTTGCTTTAGGCAATCCGACGTCAGTACCTGCTGGTATGTACGCGAAAGAGTCATTGACTACACTGGGTGTATGGAAAGCGGTTCAAACTCACGTCGCACCAGCAAAGAATGTGCGCTTAGCTTTGGCGTTGGTTGAACGTGGAGAAGCGCCTTTAGGTGTGGTCTACAAAACCGATGCTCAGTTAACTGATAAAGTCAAAATTGTCGGCGAATTTGCGAGTGATACGCATGCGGCTATTGTTTACCCGGCTGCAATTGTGAATGATTCTACTGAGTCGGAGCAGTTCTTCCAGTACCTAAAATCGGACGAAGCCGCACGCGTTTTTGCTCAATATGGCTTTCAGCAATAAATCGGCCTTCAATTATAGGAACGAAGCGTGACAGAACTGGAATACCAAGCCTTAATGTTAAGCCTCAAAGTAGGCGCGTACGCAGTACTTTGGCTGATTCCTCTCGGCGTTTTTCTTGCTTGGCTACTTTCTCGAAAAACGTTCTTTGGTAAATCGATTCTCGATAGCTTAATTCATTTACCACTGGTATTGCCGCCAGTGGTAATCGGCTATTTGTTGTTGATTTCTTTAGGACGACAAGGGTTCCTTGGAAAGTGGCTCTATGAAAACTTAGGGGTAGTCTTTAGCTTTAATTGGAAAGGGGCAGTAGTCGCTTGTCTTGTCGTGGCTTTGCCTTTGATG
>NZ_WXWS01000633.1:0-13494 GCF_009904715.1 Vibrio sp. V42_P2S4T144
AGTTGGACATTCGCGAATTTTAATTCTCGCGAGTTAATCATTCGATAAAAGAAAGAGGACTCCATTGAGTCCTCTTTTTGTTTCTATAGTAATGCTAAGTTTACTTACCACCAATGCTCAAACGAGCAAAACGAACGTCTGGCGAGAAGAAAGTTCGGCTATCGTTAATTAGCTGAGTATCACCCACTGCCTCAACTTCTTGCAGCATCTTGTAGAAGTTACCCGCTACAGTGATACCACGCACTGGTTGAACGCGCTCACCATCACGGCACAAGAAGCCACTCGCACCAAATGAGAAATCACCACTCACTGCATCCGCACCAGAATGGACACCTTGAAGTTCGACTAACTCTAGGTACTCACCCGCTTTTACTTCTGACGCACTGCTGTTACCTGTCGCAATCACTTTGTGATTCGCTG
Source organism: Vibrio sp. V42_P2S4T144 (assembly GCF_009904715.1). Classification (NCBI taxonomy): domain Bacteria; kingdom Pseudomonadati; phylum Pseudomonadota; class Gammaproteobacteria; order Vibrionales; family Vibrionaceae; genus Vibrio; species Vibrio sp. V42_P2S4T144. The sequence continues at coordinate 421 of NZ_WXWS01000633.1, forward strand.
ATACGTCTAGGCTCGATTTTGCACCGCGAGCGGCACTTGCTGTCGAGACTGCGCCCAAGTAACTTGCGGTCTGGCTGTTGTGTAGCAAGGTTTTCAAATCACCATTAGCAATCATCACATTGTTTTGAGTAGCGAAGCCTTCACTATCAAAACTCGCGATTGCCATACCATTTGGCATGTAAGCCGTATCAGTAAAGGTAATCAAATCACTCGCAACACGTTGACCAAGCTTGTCACCCAGTGGCGTAATGCCTTTCATCGCGCTTACGCCAGAGAAAGCACTGCCGAAAGCACCGAATAAACTTGCTAGCGCATTGATGTGGAAGATAGCAGGGTAGTTACCCGTCGCAACCGGTGCGCCTTCAAGAAGATCGCGAGCAAGGTTGTAGCCACCCTCGATACAGTAAGCTGGATTCAACTCATCAAAACGGCGACCCAGTGACATTCTACCCGCCATTGACTGTTTGCCGTCTTTTTCAAACAAGGTATACGCGTAACAAGTGAACGAGCGCTCGAAGTGTTGACACAATGTGCCTTGAGTATTGGCAATGATCAGTTGTGTTTCGCCATCGCTGTAACCATTGTAAGGTGCGCTAGAGGCGTGAGGCAGAGCTACTACACCTTGCTCAAGTGCGAGAGACAGTTCGATTTTTTCGTCAACAGAAGTGGTATCTTCTTGCGCAATCTCAGCAACATCAGTCGCGATTTGGCTGTTCACGCAGCTAATAGTCTGATGTTCATCTTGCTTGGAAAAGCGAGCGCTTTGCAGTGCGTTGGTCAGCATCAAATCTAAGCTTGGTTGCTCTAACGACTCAGAATAGCTTGTTGCAACACGCGCATCTTTCACAACACGAACACCCAGAACTTGGCTTGAGCTTACTTTGTACTCATCCAGCTTTCCTTGGTTCGCTTTCAGAGAAAAGCTGCTGTTGCGGTTTACAATGACGTCCGCTTCTGCACCTTGGCGTTTTGCTTCTGATAGGACGTAATCAACCGCATTAAGAAGTTGTTGTTCTTGGCTCATTAGTTACCGCCTCCTACCAGAATGTTATCGACTTTCAGCGTTGGCTGACCGACTGTTGTTGGCACTGAACCACTCACGGAACCACACATGCCCGGCGCAAGTGCCATGTCTTTGCCGACCATGCTGATTTCTTTCAACACTTTTGGACCCGTGCTGATCAGCGTTGCTGTTTTCAGAGGCTTGGTGATTTTGCCATTTTCAATGAGATAAGCTTCACGAACAGCAAAGTTAAACTCACCCGTACCCGGTTGAACCGAGCCACCGCCCATCTTCTTCGCATAGATACCACGCTCGATACCTGCCAGCATGTCATCAAGTGAATGCTCGCCCTCTTCGATAAAGGTGTTACGCATGCGCGAGGTTGGTGCGAACTTGTAGTTTTGACGACGACCAGAACCCGTAGGCTCATAACCTGTCTTCATGCCACCCATTTTATCGACCATGAAGCTGGTTAGCTTACCGTCTTTGATCAATTGAGTGCGCTGAGTCTTCATGCCTTCGTCATCAACATGAATCGAGCCCCATTCGTTGGTCATGGTGCCATCATCGACTGCATTCACCGCGGTGTGAGCAACCATTTCGCCCATCTTGTCGTGGAAGACTGATGCTTTCTTGGCAACTGAAGTGGTTTCTAGCAAGTGGCCACAAGCTTCATGGAAGATAACGCCGCCAAAGCCGTTACCAATTACTACTGGCATTTCACCCGATGGGCACGCATCTGCGCCAAGTTTTACCAACGCTTGCTGCGCGATAGTTTGACCTAGCTCTTTGGCATCAAGCTGTTCACTGAACTCCCAACCAGCAAGAGCGCCAGGACCTTCCATACCAGAAGACTGCTCATTACCTTTTTGAGCGACAGTATTACCAGCAACTCGGATGTAGTGGCGAGTATCGTCAACGTGTAGACCTTCTGAGTTGAAGATAGACACTTGTTGTTCACGCTGAAGCACGCTGCCAATAAACTGGCTGATATGCTCACTCTCAGCACGTGCGGCTTGGTCAACTTTCAATAGAAACGCGATTTTTGAATCTAGGTTAGCATCCTTACTTAGTGGCATGCGGCAACCATGTTGGATTGGGTAGCGGTTCAAATTCAAAGAACCCGCTGACGCGATTTGCTCACGCTTGTCTTTTGCAGCAAGCAGCGAGGTTACGCGCTTTAGTTCGGCTTCATCTGTGCTGTTGGTGTAACCGTAAAGCACCTTATGACCGAAAAAAAGACGAATACCGATACCAAAATCGATACCCGAGTTAACCTTATCCACTTCACCAGATGCGATCTGGACAGTGTTGGTTTGGTGATGTTCAACGAATAGTTCAGCGAAATCAGCCCCCAAAAAGAGCGCATGATCGATCACTGACTTCGCTGTTACAGAATTAAGCATGAAGTCTCCTTGCTCGATGATCGTCTTAGCCATCCTAATTAACTGTGAAAAAGTTCAACAAAGTTAAATTGGCAACACGTTAAATTTTAACAGTTTTTTAACCTTGTTTTGTGCTAATCCTTGCTTAACGAGACCACGATTATTTATTAAATATTCCAGGTTCTGCTCATTCACCAGAGCGTTGCACTAGTAAATTCCACCCAGCAAACCATTTAGGTGCTTACTTTATCACTCACCTCGCATAATTGAATACTCATTATAATTACGCTCAAAAAACGTATCCCTTCCGCAATGGTCCTGCTATCATCCGAACGAAATAGTCGGGGGGCCACACGACAAGTGTTGGCTGAGATCGAAATTCGAGACCCGTTGAACCTGATTCAGTTAGCACTGACGTAGGGAACTATGCACACTTTGCCTTTCGTCGCCCCTCTTAGGTAAGCGATAGCGATCGAAAAATCGATCTATCTGCAACGGTCAAAGTCAGTTCCTATACGTCTTGTAGTAGGAGCGACCATGACGCAGCAATCACAACCTCATTCACATCACACGCCAGCCTTGCCTACCCCTATCGTATTGACCATCGCGGGCTCAGACAGTGGTGGCGGTGCAGGTATTCAAGCCGACATCAAAGCGATGTCCGCAACCGGCAGTTTTGCTTGCTCGGTAATCACGGCGATTACTTCACAAAATACCCAAGGCGTTTCTGCGATTTTCCCAATTCCTCTCGACCATGTAGAGAGTCAACTCGATGCGGTATTCACCGACCTCAACATCGTTGCAGTAAAAGTGGGCATGCTGGCCGATTCCAACATCATCAAAGTCGTTGCTGACAAAATTAAACAATACCAGCCAAAACACCTCGTGATTGACCCTGTAATGGTGGCCACCAGCGGCGATCTATTACTGGAACAGTCGGCAATCAGCACTTTAAAAGAAGAATTGATTCCGCTCGCAGACATCATTACCCCTAACCTACCCGAAGGCGCAGCATTGACGGGTAAGCTAATGCCTCAATCAGAATCTGAAATGAACGATATGATTACCGACCTTCGTGCGCTTGGCGCCAAAGCTATTCTGCTCAAAGGCGGTCACCTTGAAGAAAATGAAAACAGCAACGATCTGCTTATCATGCAAGACAGTGCCGAGTTAATTAGCGCCAAGCGATTTCCAACCAAAAACACCCATGGCACAGGCTGTACACTTTCTTCCGCCATTGCGTCTTATCTTGGCCAAGGCAACAACCTACACAAAGCGGTGCACCTGGGTAAGCAGTACATCAGCCAAGCTATCGCGCACGCTGATGAATTGGATGTAGGTAAAGGCCATGGCCCTGTGAACCACTTTTTTGCGGGTCATACTTATGTTCGCTAACGCGATTGGCATTCAGCTTTCCGATGCTAGTCTGCGATACAAAGACAGCCAAACACCAACGCTAGCAGGGTTGAGTATGACTATTCCTGCTAATCAATGGACAGTGTTACTTGGTCGCAGTGGCTGCGGAAAAACGACGATCCTTCGTTATCTAGCGGGTTTGTTAGACGACAAAGTCGAATGGCATGGCGAGTTAACGACCACGGATGGCATCACCTTACACAAGCGTATTGCCTACATGGCGCAGCAAGACTTGTTGCTGCCGTGGTTGAATGTGTTAGACAACGTCTGCCTCAGTTCTCGATTTTCTCAAGAGCAAGCACCAGAACAAAATAAACAACGTGCACTGACTTTACTCAGCCAAGTGGGACTCGCCGATTACCCGGATGCTAAGCCAGCTCAGCTCTCTGGCGGCATGAGACAACGTGTTGCCCTTGCTCGCACTCTGATGCAAGACAAGCCTCTGGTTCTGATGGATGAGCCTTTCTCTGCGTTGGACGCGGTTACTCGCCATAAGTTGCAAACCTTGTCTGCCGAGTTACTGAAAGATAAAACCGTTGTTCTTATTACCCACGACCCACAAGAAGCGGTGCGATTAGCTCACCAACTCTATGTACTGCAAGGCACGCCTGCGCAAGCTCAGCACTTGGTTGTTCCGGATTCCAAGCCACCACGAGTTCTCGATGGAGAGTGCGCCGCGCTTCAACAAGCGATTTTGGATCAATTGGAGAAAGACTATGAGTGATATGACTCAGTACAACTCCGTTTCGGCACGTATTGGTAAAAAAGAACGCGTGACCCATCCAGCTCTGCGCTTGGTAATCAGCACTGCGGTGATCTTGGGATTGTGGCAGTTGGTTGTGGTGGTATTCGACATGCCAGGCTTCATCTTACCTTCACCAATTGAAGTGCTGGATAGATTGGTCACTCGTTACGATGTCTTGCTCAAACATACTTGGGTTACCGCGCAAGAGATCTTACTTGGCTTGGCGCTTGGATTATCGATGGGTTTGCTGTTCGCATTGCAAATGCTGATGTTCGAGCCGCTGAAGCGTTGGTTATTGCCTATTCTGATTGCTAGCCAAGCGATCCCTGTGTTCGCCATCGCACCAGTGCTCATGCTTTGGCTGGGTTACGGTATTGCATCGAAAGTCGTCATGGCAGCGATCATCATCTTTTTCCCCATCACGACATGTTGCTATGACGGCTTACGCAATACACCAACAGGTTACCTCGATCTTGCCAAGACCATGGGCGCGTCTAAATGGCAGCTACTTCGTCATATTCAATTGCCAGCCGCCCTACCAACTTTAGCCTCAGGTATTCGTGTTGCCGTCGTTATTGCGCCAATTGGAGCAGTGGTCGGTGAGTGGGTAGGTTCAAGTGAAGGCTTGGGTTATCTGATGCTCCAAGCCAACGCTCGCATGATCATTGATGAGATGTTTGCGGCGCTGTTTATCCTAGCCGTGCTGTCTATCTCACTCTACTTCATCACCGATAAATTATTGAAAAAAGCCATCCCTTGGGAAAGCAAATAATTACAGAAAATAACCAAAGAAAATTGGGAAAGAAAAGGAAGAACCCCGTGAATAAAAACAAACTTATGAGCGCTGCTGCTCTACTCGCTTCAGTGGTATCAACCAATGTGCTTGCAGCAGAAAAAGAGATGACACTGATGTTGGATTGGTTCGTCAACCCAAATCATGGTCCTATCGTGATTGCCAAAGAGCGTGGTTACTTCAAAGAACAAGGTTTGAAGGTCAACATTCAAGAGCCGGCAGATCCAAGCACGCCACCTAAGTTGGTCGCGGCGGGTAAAGTCGACATGGCGATTTCTTACCAACCAAGCCTAACTATCGATGTCGCGGCGGGTTTGCCACTAATCCGCTCTGCGACTTTGATTGCTACGCCACTCAACACGTTGATGGTGCTGGATAACGGTAAGAATGAAAACCTTGGCGACTTGAAAGGCAAGAAGATCGGTATTGCGATCGCAGGCAACGAAGAAGCGACAATCGGCACCATGCTAGCGCAAGAAAACGTGAAGTTTTCTGACGTACAAATCATCAACGTAGGTTGGGCGCTGTCTTCGTCTCTTGCGTCTGGCAAGGTGGATGCGATTTGGGGCGGTCTACGTAACTTCGAAACCAACCAACTGGCACTAGAAGGTTATAAAGCTAAGGCCTTCTTCCCTGAAGAACACGGCGTGCCAGCGTATGACGAGTTAGTCTTCGTAGCCAATGCAAAAAACTACGACAAAGAAGCCATCAAGGCATTCAACAAAGCACTAGAGCAAGCGACCACTTACATCGTTAACCATCCAAAAGAGTCGTGGAAAGAGTTCGTGGCTTATTCACCAGACACGCTCAACAACGAGCTTAACCAACGCGCTTGGAACGACACGCTAACTCGTTTCGCTCTTCGTCCATCCGCAGTAGATCAGAAACGCTACGATGATTATGCGCAGTTCATGTATTCACAAAACATCATCGAAACACTGCCAAAAGCGAAAGATTACGTACCGAGCTTTGACTAATTCTACTGACCTTAGGACCTAAGCCTAGGGTCTTTTGATAACGAGATACTCATAATGAAATACCAAGATTTGATCGACGCTTGCCGCCAAGATTGGCAAGAATACACTGAGCATGCTTTCGTGCAGCAATTGGCGCAAGGCACTCTGGCTCAGCCTTGTTTTCTGCATTACCTAAAGCAGGATTTTCTTTTCCTAAAGCAGTACGCACGAGCTTACGCATTAGCGATCTACAAAGCACGTACTTTGGATGACATGCGCCGTGCCCTACCAAGCGTACACGCATTGCTCGATTCTGAAATCGCCCACCACGTGACTTACTGTGAGCAATGGGGACTGACAGAATCCGACTTAGAAAACGAGCCAGAAGATTTCGGCACTGTGGCTTACACCCGTTACGTATTAGATGCTGGCATGACGGGCGATCTTGTTGATCTATACGCGGCACTAGCACCATGCTCTATCGGTTATGCCGTAATCGGTAAGATGCTGATTGAAGACGAAAGCACTGTGCTCGAAGGTAACCCATACGCAAGTTGGATCAACCTCTACGGTGGTGAGGAATTCCAATCTGGTGTCGCAAAAGGTGCAGAACACTTTAATCAGTTATTGGCGGAAATCGATCTCAATAGTCAGCGTGGTCAAAACCTGATTCAGGTATTCAAAACTGCAACGCGTATGGAAGTGGCATTCTGGCAACAAGGTCTAAACGCTCAGCAAGATTAATCGGAGAGTCTCATGTTAATTGAACAAATCACCCAAGCATTAACCGCAGTACGCCAGCAAAAGCCGTTAGTCGTCAACATCACTAACTACGTGGTGATGAATAACACAGCAAACGCACTATTAGCGATCGGCGCTTCTCCAATCATGGCGCACTCCAAACAAGAGATGGCAGAGATGATGTCGTTCGCTGGCGCACTGGTTATCAACATCGGTACCCTAGACAGCGTTTGGACACCGCGCATGAGCTATGCCGTAGAGCAAGCCAATGCCAACGGTAAAATCGTTGTACTCGACCCTGTCGGTTGCGGAGCAAGCTCACTACGTACCGAGACATCACGTGAGATCGCACGCCTTGCCGACAAGTTGATCATTCGTGGTAACGCCTCAGAAATCATCGGTCTCGCTGGCGAACAAGCACAAAGCAAAGGCGTCGATGCGTTAGACAGCAGCGACGCAGCACTTGGCGCAGCGAACTTCTTAGTTTCAGAGTATGGTGCAAGTGTGGTGATTTCTGGCGAGACTGATTACATCATCACGAAAGAGCAAACTGTGCAGCTAAACAACGGTCACGAGATGATGCCATACGTAACCGGAATGGGCTGCACACTAACGGCACTGACGGGTGCTTTCGCTGCTGTTGGTGATCACTCCGGACTTGCTGCCGCGGCGGTACTGGGCGTTGTGGGTGAAATTGCGGCTGAGCAAGCGCGAGGGCCAGGCAGTCTGCAAATGAACCTGTTGGATGAGCTTTACCAACTGGATGAAGAAACACTGGCAAAACGCCTAAAACTCCAAGTGAGTTAAGCTTTCTCTAACAAATACCGGCCTCTCACTCCCTGTAGATGAGAGGCCCAAAGGAAACAAAATGAACGCCTATCGTTTATATTTGGTCACCGATGACCAACAAGATTTAGCCACACTAAAGCGTGTTGTGAGAAAAGCCGTGGAAGGTGGCGTGACCATGGTACAAGTCCGCGAAAAACACGGCGATGTGCGTGCGTTTATCGAACGTGCTCAAGCCGTGAAAGACATCCTTAAAGATACCAATGTGCCTTTGTTCATCAATGACCGCGTTGATGTTGCACTGGCAGTTGATGCCGATGGGGTTCACCTCGGGCAATCAGACATGCCCGCAACTATCGCTCGTGAGTTGATTGGACCAAACAAAATCCTCGGCTTATCCATCGAAAATGAAGAGCAGCTTGCAGAAGCGGACTCTCTTCCGATTGATTACATCGGCTTGAGCGCAATCTTCGCGACGCCGACCAAAACCAACACCAAGAAGTTCTGGGGTATTGATGGCTTGAAGATGGCGTTAGAGACGACTTCACTGCCGATTGTTGCCATTGGCGGCATTAACGAAAGTAACATTCCGCAACTCAGCGCCACTGGTGTTCATGGCTTAGCTTTGGTTTCAGCGATTTGCCACGCAGAAGATCCAAAAGCCGCATCAGAATATTTATTAGGGTTGATGAGCTAACCTTGCTCACGCCTGAACAAAGCGCTTATGGATGAGCGCGTTTGCCTTTCAGTACTTTCAACAACCTCTCCTTTCACAACGAAGAGCTGCAATGTCACTTTCACGCTCGAATTGACAGAGCGTTGATAAGTTTTTCACGCCAGATAACGTAAGATAAGCCCCTTATTTTCACGTGGTTGAATAACCCTCAATAAAAACAAAACGCTCTCAATGAAAACCCAAAAATATGGATTGATGATGCTCGCCTTGTTTGTTCTTGTCATCATCCCACTGTCGCTGTTTGGCTCTTATCACAATCTCACTTCACAGGTGCCGGAAAGTCTGGGTATTACTTTTACTTTGCTCACAGATTCTGCTGGTAGCAAAGGCTTTTTAATTACGTTAACACTGCTACTGCTTTCTTTATTTCGCTTTAAACCAAGTCGCATTGAGTGGATACAAAAACTCTCAATGTTAGGGTTGTTACTGGTGATTGGTTTTGCCAGCAAAACGGGGCTAAAACTGATGACAGAAAGCCCGCGTCCCTACACGGAATTGCTCGCAGCAGAACAATTGATTGAGCACCCAGACGCGTTTTATCAGTTGGATACAAAGCAGCAAGCCAACGTAATTAACCAGATTTCTGAACACGTCAGTGATTGGCGAACGCGCCATTGGCAAGGCGAGAAAGACTATTCTTTCCCATCCGGCCATACGATTTTCGTTTCGATTTGTTTGGCTTTCTTTGGCGGGTTGTTCTTACAGAACAAGTGCTATATCTCTGCACTGTCATTATGGATGTGGGGAATGAGCGTCGCATATAGCCGCTTATGGTTGGGGATGCATCGCCCTGAAGATTTAATAGGCTCAGTCTTGTTTGTCGCGATTGTATTTACTTTACTCCCGACATTTCAAATTAAGAAACAGATGCCATTTGTTTCTCTCGCTTCGCGCTAATGTGAACGATTACTAGATAAAAAAGAAGCCAACGATTCGCTGGCTTCTTGCTTTAAAACGCTACTTTTTTCTAACCATTTCTTGGTGGTTCAAACGCTGTTAGTTCTAATTCTGGGCCAGTGTATTTTTCAATACGAACCAGTGCCGAGTTCGCCGCACAGCCGTTTGCAAGTCGAGAGGTCGGAATATCCAACGTTAACACGTTACAACCGCCGTTCTTACAAATGCCGGTTTTCGGATCCAGATCCGGCCAGCCGCCTTCATGAATACACACTGAACCTTGCTTGATTCGGTCAGTCACTTCTGCACCAACCAATACTTGGCCACGGTTGTTAAACGCACGAACTAAATCGCCCGTTTTAATACCACGCGCTTTCGCATCTTCAGGGTGAATCCAAATAGGTTCACGGTTTGCAATTGCGTACTCTTCGCGAATCTTCGCGTAGTTAAACTGGCTGTGTAGACGATGCGCTGCGTGCGCGGTCATTAGCTGCAACTCGCCGTCTTTTGCATTGCCAGTGTACTCGGTTGGTGCCATCCACGTTGGGTGTGGAGGACAGTCTTCCAACTGATAACCTTCAATGGTTTTCGAGAAGATTTCGATCTTACCACTTGGTGTACCGAGTGGATTCATGATCGGGTCTTCACGGAAATCTGCGTAACGAACAAACTGTGCGTTCTTCTCGTTCCACTTCATCTCGATCAGTTGGTTATCTTCCCAGAACTTGCTGAAGTTCGGCATTGCTACGCGAGAGCCACGGCCACCGTGTTGCGCCGCCTTGTAGAAGCCGTACAGCCATTCCATTTCAGTTTTGCCTTCGGTGTATACGTCACGGCCACCCGGAGCTAGCATCTCGGCCATGTCCGCGAATACATCGAAGTCATTACGCGCTTCACCTTGCGGCTCAACCACTTGCTTCATTGGCACCAAGTGTTGGTTACTGTAGTCACCCGTCATCGTTAAGTCGTTACGCTCGAACGATGTGGTGATTGGCAGAACAATGTCCGCGTGCTTCGCAGCCGCCGTCCAGTAAGGCTCTGAAATCACGATCAGCTCAGGCTTTTGCCACGCTTTGATCAGACGGTTGGTGTCTTGGTGGTGAGTAAAGTTCGCACCACCTGCCCACCAAATCATCTTGATGTCCGGGAACGTCAGTTCATGACCGTTATGATGGTAGGATTGACCTGGGTTTTCCAACGCCTCGACAATACGCGCCACAGGGAAGCTTTGCACCGCGCCAGACACCGCCCAGTCGTTCCCCGCAGAAGAGCCGCCACCCAGCGATGCCGAAATCGCAGGAAGTACGCCAGCATCACGAGCAGGGTTACCACCGTTTGAGTAGTGGTAAGAGAAACCAAAACCACCGCCCGGTAAACCGATTTGACCCAACATTGTTGCCAGTGTAACCAGCATCCAGTGACGCTGCTCACCGTATTGTTGGCGCTGCATGCCCCAACCAGCCATCAGCATGGTGCGGCTTTTACTGAAGATATCAGCCAGTAGCTCAAGTTGCTTCGCAGGTACGCCACAGATTTGTGATGCCCATTCTGCTGATTTTTCTACGCCGTCTTCTTCGCCCATCAGGTACGCTTCAAACTTGTCGTAACCTGCGGTGTATTTATCGAGGAAGGCTTTATCGTGCTTACCTTGTTTCACTAAGGTGTGTGCGATACCCATCATCATTGCCACGTCGGTCATTGGGTGAGGAGCAATCCACTCCGCATTCTCGCCAAAGAACTCGATGGTTTCAGAACGAATTGGGTCAATCGCAATGATCGTCTTGCCTGATTTTTTCAATTGATGGAAGAATTCAAGACCAGCACAGTCTGTTGAGCTCCACGCGATTTTTAGGGTGTTGATTGGGTTTAAGCCCCAAAGCACAACCACATCACTGTGCTCTAGTACCACTGGGTACGTGGTTTGTTGCTCGTACACTTCGATAGAGCCCACAACGTGCGGCATGATGATCTGCGCAGCACCCGTTGAGTAGTCACCCAAGTGGCCTGAATAACCGCCCGCCATGCTCATGTAACGTTGCAGCAAGGTTTGTGCTTTGTGCAGCACGCCACTTGAACGCCAGCCGTAAGAACCAGCAAACACAGAAGCCGGGCCATATTCTTTGCGAATTCGCATGTGCTGTTCGTGGATCAGCTTGTAAGCCTCATCCCAAGACACACGCACAAACTCATCACTACCGCGCACACCTTCTGGCGACGATGGGTTTGCCAAGTAACCTTTGCGAACCATTGGGTACTTAACACGCGCTTTAGTGTGCACTTGGTCAGGACCGGTGCTTTGTAGGCTGTTTGGTACCGTTTGTGGCAATGCGTTCGTGGTTGAAACCAGCTTACCGTCTTGCACTTCACACAGCATTGGGCCCATGCGGCCCGCCGTTAGAATGCCTTTGCCGCGAGCATTAGAAGAAGCAACAGACATAGGTGCAAATGAAGTGAATGCCATTGCACCAGCCGCCATACCAGTGCCTTTTAGAAATCCGCGACGGGTCATATTAGTCATAATCTTATCCTTCTATTTATCGTTAGTGACCAACCACATCTTTCGCGTGGTGCTGGAAGAACTTGGTTAGAATTTCTAGGTTCTCGGCTGAAATATCAGTTCGATCACCCATACTTTTCGCTACCGGTCCCCATGCATTCACTGTGAAGTGATTTGAAGGAATTTTCGCGTGACAAGTTGCACAGTAAACGTTGTCCAACTCTTCTGCGTATGACCATACTGGTTCAAGCGTGTCAACAACTGGAGAATCAATAGCGCCAGTTAGAGAAACCGCGCGCCATTCGTTGCCGTAAACATCTGCCTCAAATTCACCAGTTTCAAGCGCTTGTTGGCCTTGCTCTGTTAGCGTTGCAACGATGGCACGTTGACCTTCTCCCATGTAAAGCACTTGCTCTGCGCCTTTCATTTGGAATGCGTTCAACTTAACAGTGCGGTTGTCGCCTTCAGAGCTGATTACTTCCAACTTCGTCGTTGGGTTAATTTTACCCATCTCACCCATTGCGATTTCAGTCACAGGGTAAACAACCTTGGCATTAGGTGATGTTTTTGTGGTGAAGCTCATCAACGTTTCAAATGCCTTGCTGTCTAGCTCTGCTTCTGGTGCAAAGTGCGCCACACCTTTATGACAATCGATACACGTTTGATCGTTTGCTTTCGCGTAAGCGTGCATCTTCGCCGCATCACGTGATTGCTCAAACTCTTCCATTGCATCGAAATCATGACACGAACGACACGTCGCTGAATCATTTTCACGGAACTGAGCCCATACCGTTTCAGCCATATCTTTACGATGTGCTTCATATTTCTCTGGCGTATCGATCTTACCTGTCACAAATTCATGGTAGATGTCTTTCGACGCGCGAATTTTGGTGATCAGGTAATCCATTGGTTCTTGAGGAATATGACAGTCAGAACATTCCGCGCGAATGCCTTTCGCATTACTGAAGTGCACTGAGCCTTGGTACTCTTTGTAAGGGGTTTCCATAGAGTGGCACGAGAGACAAAATTCAGTATCTGAGGTGTAATGCATTACTGCCGCACTCCCCCCCAAAGTTAACCAGCCCACACCAATGCCGGCAGCAACCAGCAGTGCAACAT
>NZ_WXWS01000117.1:0-13405 GCF_009904715.1 Vibrio sp. V42_P2S4T144
ATATTGGATTAAAACAGATATAAAATTATCGTTTTGCTCGGTATCAATTTATCGTCGCAGTTATCAGCATCAGGGCGACAGCCAGCGTGGAACGCTTTTCAACCCAATAAGGGTTCAATACGAACTGTGTCGCTCTGACACGCTTGGTTTGGCTTCAGCCCCAACACTATATTTCTTCGACTGTAAACGTACTAGGTTCAAAGTAAAGCGACGTATCACGCTGACATTTGCAGCACTACCAACAACCCTATTGCGTAAATCATCTTCTTTTAAGTTAAGTTCACATCGAGCATTCAATGAACCTTATTTTTCTAATATCGAACCGTAAGTTCTGTTTAACACTCTATCAAAACACTATCTTTCGCTAGATGTTAAAGAAGAAAAGACTTCAAGGTAATTAAGGATTTGTTATAGACTATTGACCTACATAATAAAGAGCACAATCACGACATTAATCTCCAGTGATTTACCATACCGCTTCATGAGCAATTGGGATATAAATTATCGAAAAATACCAAACCATAAGTTAATACGCTGCTAACGGCTCAAAAAAATAACGAAGTTGTAGCGCAATTATATCAACATCATTTTCATGTAAAAAATAACGAGCGCCTTGGACACCGATCTCCCAATTATCTGAGAGGTTGTAGCCAACTTCTGCACCAATATATCCATCAAAACCATCCACTTCCGTCGTTATCTTGCTGCCTTGATACGTACTTTCAATATCGGTATCCCAGAACAAGCCCCCCAAACTCAGTTTTGCGGACCATGAATTGTATTGCCAGAACTTATAACCGATGTCGAAGCCCATGCCCTTAACAAGGAGTGGGGCTATAGATGCGACATTGGCGTGATAGTCTTCTGGTGAAGTAGTAGCACTACGCAATGTAGCACTACCTTCGCCCATATCAATATAACGAATAGTTCCAGACCATTGATCAGAAAAAGTATATCCCAACCCGACAGAGCGATAGAACCCGGTGTTGTCAGTAGAGATTACGTTATCACCTTTAACAGCATCACGCTCATCTGCATGGCTTGACCCCATTTGAACATCAACATACCAGCCCGCTTGACTACTAAAACTAAACACAGCAATTAGTGCTAGAGCACTGTTTCTTCCATAACGTTGCATGGCTCCTAACAAAATCAAAAGCATCAACACCATGCCACCCAATGATCCTGCTGAAGTATTTTCAACCTTTACATCTCTTACCAACTTAACGGTCACTATAACTTTCCCCGCGTCTTGCAGGCCTTGGCTATCCTGAATGATATATGTCAACACATCATTGCCTTCAAACCCTGAGGTAGGGGTATAGGTCACGCTCTGATCTGCATTCATGACCGCCTGCCCATACTGCGCTTGGACTGAAACCAACTTCAATGTGTCGTTATCCGGATCGGTATCGTTAGCAAGGACATAAACCGTGACAGGGGTACGATCATCGGTGGTAATATTATCGTCCACCGCATTCGGATTCTGACTGTTTACCACATTTACCGTCACCTTCGCCGATCCCGTTCCACCATTACCATCCGTTACGCTATAAGTGATCAAAGCCTCCCCGTAGTACTGTGGTTGAGTGACATAACTTAGTTTGTTATCAACCACACTAACACTACCAATATCTACAGAAGCGCGACTTACCTTCAGCCCATCACCATCAGCATCAGCATCATTGCTCAATACATCGATCGTCACCGTACCATTGAGACTAACAAACGCATTGTCGTCAATCGCTTGAGGGAGTGTATTATTGCTTACACGAGCGGCAACGACGCCAGGGTCAACGACACTGCCATTAGCCAATCCGTCATCATCGTTCGGACCACCGTCTTCAATGGTAAGTTGTACACACCAGTCACCTTCAGTCAGACCCTGTGACCATGAACTGTGCCCTGGTGGCGGACAATAACCAGCCTCGCCAGCACTAGAAGAAACCGTGTTTTGAGCATCCTCAATAAAGTCTATCCACCCCTGTTCAGCGTTATACTTTCGGTACACTGCATTTGCTGGAACAGGTAACCGCTGAGGCAAAACTAATTGATAGCTTTGGCCGGGCAGCGGCAAATTAGTTACTACAAAATCAAAGATTCCCCCTATGCTCTTCATGTTGATATCTTTAGGAAGCTCCTCATCCAGCAATAAAGCTCCTCCTGTTGCGTTAGTCAGAATGGTTATTCCTTTGCGTAAACAGGCACCTGGCTGCCCCTCAATGAGGAAGCGATCTTTTTCTGACACAACCTGTTGAATTACGTTACAGTCAGAAATTGCATCAAGATAATCAGGAATACCATCACCATCACTATCATTATGACCTTCTTGATCATCCGGGATTAAGTCGCCATCACTGTCTTCACTCCCGAGCTCCGCCAATGTTTGTACCACTTCTAAATAGACATTCCGTGTCACTGATAATGGTGGAGTGCCATTGTCAGTAACTGTCAATTGCAAATTGTAAATCGCTGAACTCAGTAATTGCGGAGAGAAAGTCAATGTTTCGCTGTACATCTGCCCCGCAATCGCTTGGTTAAGTACATCGCTATCACTACTCCATCTGAAACTGTGTATATCGGACATATTGGCATCACTAACACTGCTCGTGATTGTGACCGGTTCAACACCATTTTCAATTTGGCTCCGCTGCTCCCCCGCCTGAGATACACTTACCGTGACCTTCGGAGCCACATTCTCTTCAAAGATTGTCAAGGTGTAACGACGCTTACTACCTAGATTAAGGGTGCTGTCCAGATCAATCACTAAGGTTTCAACGCCCTCATTTTGTCCATCATTAAGTAGTTCGAACGAAAGTTTGCCTTCGGTACCACTAGGTATCACCACTTCACCAGAGGTGAGCGTGTGGTCATCACTGTCCGTGCTTCCTGAAACCGTATAAGGTATGATTACTGGGTAGCTCGGCGAAGGACCGTTAAGGTGTATCGATACGCTATGATTGGTGCCTTCCGTGGTTTGCGCATCTTTGGAGATACTTATCAGTGGATACACTGTTACCGTTTGACTAGCTTCAGCGACGTTTCCATCAGAGTCTTGAGTGCGCCAATAGACCGTATTAGTTCCAGGTCGGAAAAAGGTCGTGCTGTCGACCAATGAAACAGGTAATAGCTTGCCTGTACTATCTCGTGCCACAGCAGAGCCTAATGCAACTTTAGTAAAGAGCGAAGTTGCGTTCACTTCGATATCTGAAGGTGCGGCTATTGTTGGTGCGTCCAATTTCGCACTTTTAATTGTCACGATTGCTTTCGCGGTGGCCTTTCCACCGTTACCATCTTTCACACTGTATTGCACTGCCACTGTACCAATTGAGGTCGTTACCAATTGGATTTGACTGCCCACAATCGTTGCCGTTCCAGATGTAGGTTTAACCCATTCCAGTTGTAATGTATCTAGATCAACATCGCTGTCGTTGCTGAGTACATCCAATAAGTAGCTACCATCGTTACTCTCGGTAAAGACATAGGTATCATTAACCGCCACTGGCTCATCATTAACGTTGATTACCGTGATGCTAAACGCTGCTAAAGATGTGCTTAGCTCACCGTCTGAGACACTAATAACAATATTATTGGTGCTGCCAACATGCTCATTTTCCGGCGTACCACTTAGCAACCCAGTTGCTCTATCAAAGGTTGCCCATGATGGTTTATTGCGGATTGAAAAGCTCAAGCTACTACTATCAACATCCGATGCCTGCAGCGCAAAGCGGTACGTACTGCCTTCGTTGACGGTAAGAGCAGGAGTGCCACTGATCACTGGCGCGTCATTGACATTGTTAACCACAATACTGAATCTATTGAGCATTGTGGTCGTGAGACCATCAGAAACCGAGATAACAATGCCCTGATATTTGCCAACATCACCATTATCTGGTGTACCACTAAGCGTGCCTGTTGATGCATCAAAGCTAGCCCAAGATGGCTTGTTCACGATACTGAAGGTGAAGGCTTGGCTGTCAACATCTGACACTTGTGGCGTGAACAGATAGGTGCTGTCTTCATTCACTTGTGTTGCTGGTGAACCAGAGATAACGGGTGCATCGTTAACGTTATTCACAGTAATCGAAAAAGCTGACAATGAGGAAGAAATAGTGCCATCGGATACGCTAATCACGATACCTGGATAAGTCCCCACATAACGGTTACTTGGCGTGCCAGAAAGCGCTCCTGTTGTCTTGTCAAATGTAGCCCAAGGTGGCTTGTTAGCTATCAAGTAGGTCAGAGTATCCGCTGGGTCATTGTCCAATGCCGCGGGCACAAACTGATACACACTATCTTCATCAACTTGCGCCGATGGGGTACCCGTAATCACTGGCGAGTCATTAACGTTATTCACCGTGATGGTCACTAACGCCACTCCAGAGGTAAGTTCTCCGTCACTTACGCTGTAAGTGAAACTGTCCTGACCAAAGAAGTTACTGCTACCCGTATAAACCGCGTGATTGCCTGTGACGGTAACATTACCGTTGACTGGCGATTTTACAATTTGATAGCTCAAAGATGAGCCTTCTGCATCGTTACCATTTAAAGTAATGGTCAGCGGTATTTCTTCCTCTCCCGTAGCACTGATATCGGTCGCGGTTGGTGTATCGTTGACTGCATTAACCGTCAAATCGACACGAACCTCTGTCGAGTCGAGATCACCGTCGTTGACCTTGAACAAGAAGAAGTCGGAGCCATTGAAGTCCGCTTCTGGTGTATAGCGCCAACTATTATTGGTCAACTGCTCTAGCACGCCATGACTGACTTGCTCAGTGATAAGATACTGCAGAGTGTCATCATCGTTATCAATATCTGAACCAACCAGCGTGATCACCAAACTATTGTCTTCATCAAGCGTTTGTGACTGTGCTTGCGCCATTGGTGCGTCGTTGACTGGTGTTACTGTCATGGTCACTGTTGCGGCGTTAGATACAGCACCTGCTAAGTCTGCCACCGTATAGGTGAAGCTATCTTCACCGAAGTAGTTCTCATTCGGGTTGTAAACAATCGCTCCTGACGCCGTCACGTTCACACTGCCATGTGCTGGCGTATCGACGACTGTGACACTAGTGAGTTCAAAACTGTCTCCAACATCGGCATCACTATCATTGCCTAATACATTGACCTCGAAGGAGCCTCCCTCTAGTAGTTGTGCACTGTTATCAACAGCAACGGGGGCATCATTCACTGGCGTAATATTGAGCGTGACGGTTGCAGGCACTGAGACTGCTTGACCACTATCGGTTAGCATGTAGGTAAAGCTATGTTGACCATTAACGTTCGCTGTAGGCACAATCTTTAAGGTCCCATCGACATTGACACTGACCATGGCAAAACTGTATACCCCCTCTCCTTGACCAAGATCTTGCAGGGTAATACTACTCGGGGTGAATGACCCATCTTCAATATCACTGTCGTTACTTAAAATATCGAGTGTCGATGTGATATCTTCATCAAAAGTAAAACTGTCTTCCTCCGCTACTGGTGAGTCATTGACGGAACCGATATTGACGCTGACCGTGGCCGCAAGAGAAACGCCGCCTTCACTGTCTGCGATCGTGTAAGTAAAGCTATCGCTACCATTTTCATTCGGATTCGGCGTATATACAAAAGTGCCTACAGTTTGATCAATGGCTACTTGTCCTTTTTGAGGCAAACTAACTAACGATAAATCACCCGTTGGGATGCCATCTTCAACATCCTCCGCTTGACTACGCGCGCTGACTGCTGCGCTTGCGGTATCTTCGTCGGTGTTGATGGTCAGCGCTTTAGCGACTGGCGCATCATTTATAGCCATGATAATGACGGTCACTGTCGCGTCTTGTGACTCCTGCAGCAGGGCATCTTTCACGGTATAGGTAAAGCTATCTGTGCCTGTCTCATTACTATTTGGCGTATAGGTAACAACGCCGTTGCTGATCGACACCTTACCTTTAATTGGTTGCGTTTTAATCGTTGCAGAAGAAGCGACCATGTCATCATTAACATCGGAATCGTTGGCTAACAGATTAAATTGTTTCGCCGTATCTTCCTCAGTCGAGAAGCTATCATCAACTACCGTTGGCGCGACATCGTAGCGTTTAGTCACCGTATCCGTCACTGCATCAGATGCATTGCCTGCGGCATCGCTTACCACCACGCTTACTGTCAACGTCCCCTCTTGCAAAACAGTGACGTCAATGCCCGTTACTTGCATGGTCTCCGAAGAAATTGTTTGACTAGCGCTGTCAATGGTCGTGGTACCGTCGGTCACGCTATAAGTGAACATCGCGTTCACTTCAGCTGCTGCGAAGGTAAAGCTCATCGCCTGTTCGTTGGTTTTGTTAATGCTCTCCTGATCAATGCTGATGCTATGTCCAGTCGGGATCCCCGTATCCACTGAGATCAACAACTGAGTCGCTGCTGTATTGAGGTTGCCAGCTGCGTCGCTAAATTTCTCGGCTGCAACATCAATAGTTGCATCCTCAATGCTTTCTTCTGCAGGTGTAAAGGTAGCCGTGTAACTGGCGCTACTGCCCGCAAAGTTAGAAAGAGTTCCTCCAGCCACGGTCACATCGGCTTCGGAAAAATCAGTTGCGGCTTCACTCAAGGTAAACGTGAGTGTTGCCGTTTCACCCGCTTTCAACGCAGCGCTGGAGCTAGTGATACTAACGGTTGGAAGCACAGTATCGACGCTGATGGAAAGTGGTGTTGCTGCACTATTGCTGTTACCAGAGGCATCGGTAAATGTGCCTGTGGCAACTTCAATAGTACCGCTCATCGCACTCTCTTCCGTTGGTGTAAAGGTCGCAGTGTAGCTGCTACCACTGCCGGCAAAACCAGACAAAGTACCGCCACTAACCGTGATGTCCGCCTCGGTAAAATCGCTCGACGCTTCACTTAAGGTAAAGGTAATGGTCGCCGTTTCGTCCGCTTTCAGCGCCAATTTATCACTGGAGATAGTCACACTCGGCACTAAACTATCAACGGTTATAGACAGTTGAGACGCAGCAGTGTTGCTATTCCCAGCAGCATCGGTAAAGAAATCTGCCGCCACGTTAATCGTCGCTGTACTTGTACTGTCTATATCCGGCGTAAAGGTGGCCGTGTAGTTGTCACCGCTGCCCGCAAAGTTAGACAAACTGCCGCCAGTGACGGTGACATCTGACTCAGCAAAGTCACTTGAGGACTCACTTAAGGTGAACGTGATACTCGCCGTTTCGCCAGAGACCAAATCAAGGTCTGAGCTGCTCAAAGAAACGGTTGGCCTCACGTTATCTAACGTAATTGTTGTGCTATCTACACTGGAGGTGTTGCCCGCCGCATCGCTCTGGCTCGCCGCGACCGTCAGAGTGCCGTTGTTAAACGCACTTACATCAAACTCACTGCCAATAGTCGTCCAAGCCCCGGTATTGTCGGCCGTCACCGTACGACTGACTGAGTTGTTATTGTCCGTGATGGTCACGGTCACACTATTGCCAGCCTCCGCGCCGGAGCCAGCAATCAGCACGTCGTTGTCTTCTGCCGCATTGACGATACCGTCGATTTCAATCGGCGTGGAAATGGTAACAGCGGATGGCGCTGCGTTATCTAGGGTTACGCTCTGGGTGGCTACGGTGGAGATATTACCTGCTATATCAGCTTGGGTTGCAGACACCGTCAGGGTGCCATTGTTCAGGCCACTGACATCCAGCTCGCTGCCGCTCAGCGTCCAGTTGCCTGAATTGTCGGCCATCACCGTACGACTGACAGAGCTGTTATTGTCCGTGATAGTCACGGTCACGCTGTTGCCTGCTTCCGCGCCGGAGCCAGCGATCAACACATCGTTATCTTCTACTGCATTGACAATACCATCGGTTTCAATCGGTGTAGTGATGGTCACAGCTGATGGTGCGGCGTTATCTAAGGTAATGCTCTGGGTGGTCACTCTGGAGGTATTACCCGCCGTATCCGATTGCGTCACAGCAACTATGAGTGTGCCGTTGTTCAGGCCACTGACATCAAGCTCACTGCCGCTCAACGTCCAGTTGCCTGAGTTGTCGGCCGTCACCGTACGGCTGACAGAGCTGTTATTGTCCGTGATAGTCACGGTCACGCTATTGCCTGCTTCCGCACTGAAGCCAGCGATCAGTACGTCGTTGTCTTCTGCCGCATTGACGATCCCATCAGTTTCAATCGGCGTATTGATGATTACAGCAGATGGGTCTGCATTATCCAGAGTAATACTCTGGGTGGCTGCGGTAGAAGTATTACCTGCTATATCTGCTTGGGCTGCAGACACAGCCAGGGTGCCGTTGTTAAACGCACTTACATCAAGCTCACTGCCGCTCAACGTCCAGTTGCCTGAGTTGTTGGCCGTCACCGTACGACTGACAGCGCTGTTATTGTCCGTGATGGTCACGGTCACGCTGTTGCCTGCTTCCGCGCCGGAACCAGCGATCAACACATCGTTATCTTCCGCTGCATTGACGATCCCATCAGTTTCAATCGGCGTGGTGATGGTCACTGCTGATGGGGCTGCATTGTCCAGGGTAATGCTCTGTGTGGCTGCGGTGGAGATATTACCAGCTATATCAGCTTGGGTTGCAGACACCGTCAGGGTACCATTGTTCAAGCCACTGACATCCAGCTCGCTGCCGCTCAGCGTCCAGTTGCCTGAATTGTCGGCCATCACCGTACGACTGACAGAGCTGTTATTGTCTGTGATAGTCACGGTCACGCTGTTGCCTGCTTCCGCGTCGGAGCCAGCGATCAACACATCGTTGTCTTCTGCAGCGTTGACGATACTGTCAGCCTCAATCGGTGTGGTAATGCTCACTGCTGATGGGGCTATTGTATCAATGGTGACACTTAACGCGTTGGATGCCGAGCTAACATTATCATCGCTATCAGACGCTTTAGCGCTTATTGCATGTGTAATACCAGACGCCAACTCATTGGTTGTTATCTGCCAGTTCCCTCCAGTAGCAGTGCCTGTGCCAATAACCGTTGCACCTCCACCGACTTGATCACTGTATAAAGTAACGATCGATCCACTCTCAGAAATCCCACTAAACGTTGGTGTAGTGTCACTGGTAATATTATCAGTATTTAATGGCCCGGTATCCGAACTAGCATCTAAATCGGGTGTAGATGGCGCATTTGGCGTGGTATCGACTGTCGTAAAGTTAAATGTGGCATCATCGCTGATCCCAGCGAAGCTATTATTTGCGCTGTCAGCCACGGCACTGGATTCAATATGAATGGCGTAGGTCCGGTTCCCTGCCAGATCACTGGTTGGGTTTAAGTAAACTTTATTGTTGGTAACACTGATGCGACCAGCGCCTGGTGATGTTGTTGTGCCATCGCTTTCGGTGGCAACATTAAATACTTCAAAGTCGCGACTGTCGGTAACATTACGAATGGTAATATTGCCGCTCTTCAGCTCAATATTTTCATCGAAGGCAATCTCGATGTTGTTGCTAACAGAAACATTGGTTGCATCATCAGTGGGGGTTGAGCTCGCACTGACAAAAGTAGGCGCGGTAGAGTCTGAAACCGCAGCGTCATCAATCTTGATACTTCTGATAAGATAACGAGAGTCAGCACCCGGACTTCGGGTAAACGCCATAGTCACTGTATCAACGTCCTGCCATGCCGAATCATTAAAGTCTGTACCACGGGTCAGGGTAAACAAGTCCTGTAACCCTGAGTTTGCTTCACCACCTTTTGGCAAGGTGACAGTTTCGGTCACTGTTTGAGTATCATTAGAGAAGCCAGTTAACACAAGTTGATACGTTTTATCTGAGTCTCGGGCCGACCCCTGCATAAAGGTAATTTCGTCGAAACTGAAGTTAGTACTTGATTTCTCAAAAAAGCGGAAGCCACGATTGTTGAACTCATTAATCATGGTATTTGAGTAAAGAACACCAGCTACAAATCCGAGGTCATTTAGGCCAGTAAACGGAGTGCCATCCGAGCTAGTGCCCGCATCTAATACCATAGATACAGTACCTGCATTGGTAAGAGTGACTGAGGGCATACCCCCTGTGACGCCGGTCTCCACCTCACTAAAATTGGAACCTGAACCATTAGAGTAGTTAATCGTTTGCTGTGCAGCCCAGGCTCCACCGGAAAAAAACGCTGAGAACACCCATGCTGTTGTAATTGCGATCGCAACCTGACGATGTAATCTCATTTTCCTCTCCTGAAGATGACGGCCTTATCAACATGGCCGGGTTATCATAATCAACTTAAATATTTAATTTTTTTATAGGAAAGGATTAGCTAAAGATTCAGCCAATTCTTTCTTGGTTGATTAGCTGTGCGGTGGGTATACTCCCGCAGTGGCAATTAACCAATTAATCGGCAATACCGGGCTCAAAATATTAAGTGGCATTGAACCGCCTGTTTCAGTCACAGTTACAGTACCTCCGCCCGAGCCACTACCAGACACACTTAAGCCTTCGATCTCGGTCAAATCTGGTTGCTGAAACGTCGGTTTATAGAACCCGGGGGTAGAGTTTTGCGCTATATACGAATTACTATCGGGTACCTGTGTATTTGCAGCATTGGTAGCAACCTGCATCCTGCCTGTTACAGGTGCAGAAGTGCCAAGAGGGGTAAAAATTGCCGTATGTAAGTGTGCTGGCATTTGAGTTATATCAATAGTTACCAGTTCAGTACCCAATCTTTCTCCCTGATGATAATCCATCCCCCCAGGTCGTGTGCCTACACCAACTGGACTGCGGCCACGCAAATCAGGTAAACCAAAGGTAGTTCGGGCGTCACCTCCGTATAGAGTGCTAACTAGAGAGAAGAGCGCTGGATTATCTTCAATTGCCTGCATTTGCCCCGAGCACATTGCCCAATTTCTAATTGCAAAATTGCCACCAAATGCGGTTAGTGTCCCAAGATACGGTTCTGTAGCCATACTGTTCTTCCTTTCAACGTATATACTTAAGTTAAAACCAGCCCATAACGAAATTGGTGTGGTTGGTTAAAACTTTCCAATCTCGCATTACTAAATACCGTTACGGGCTTCATCACTGCCGCAAAGAGCCGTATTGAGATATTTACTCACAAGCAGAAGCGTGCTGGAGCAATGACATCCCAGCATCTAGCCCAGCCATTTGCGCATAGCGATAACCCGAAAACACGCCTTGCGGTGTAGCAATAACATCTATTGATATGGCGCTATCTAACGTTTTCACTTGTAACCCATGTTGTGGGCTGATCTCGAGAATTCTCCCCGCCTCAACACCGACTAAAGAAGTCTCCATTGCGCTTGCTTGCAAAACATTGGCGACACCACTTGGCAAGCTCAACATCGCACCACCGAAGTGATGATTGCCTGCTCGCACTAAGTTGACGATTTCGCGACTCGTTTGCACGTTCCAACGAAGGTGCAGATCATGTTGGTTTACTGCTCGTGCCACTTCGTTGGGGTTTGATACTTGTTCACGCCAAACCAGCCCTTGCTTTTGTTGCGCGATGAGGAAGTCATACATCAGCTTAGCCGTCATTTGTGACGCTTTTTGCTGAGCACTGGTTAAGGTCTCAAACGGGTGAAATGGTACCTCTAACTCCATTCCTATAGCGCCGGAATCAGCCGATGCCTCAAGACGATGCAGGGTGAGGCTAAAGGTGTCTAAACCCTCTCTTAATTGCCAATAGAGAGGCATCGGGCCTCGATACTCGGGCAGCTTTCCCGGATGAATGTTGTACAAGTTTCCGTTGAAAAACTGACACAGCGAGGAATGAACTATGTGCCTGAACAAATAGATAACGCCATCCGTGACTCGCCAAACATCGAGTTGCGCTATCAAAGCACTGCTGTCATTGGCGGTATACTGAGCAATATGAATCGATTGAGCGCTCAGATAGCTCTGTAGCTGCTGTAAGTCTGGATTTAGTTCTCCTTCCGGTACTACCACGCCCGCCAATTTATGCTGTTGTGCCAACAACTGAATGATGGGCAAGGCGTAACAACTTCCTGTAAAAACGACGTATTTTTGCTGCATATCGAAATCATCCATGGGTGGCGACAAAACCTGGCAATCCGGTTAACTGATAATAGAAACTGACCTTATCCCCTCCCTTCGCTTCAAAGTAATGGTGTTCAACAGCTTTGGGCTTGGCATCCACATAAAAAGTCATGTCGGGTTTAGGATGGGTAATACCAGAGTCGTATTGTCCGACCATCGCATCTCCGTAAGTATCGATATGGCTGTAAATGGCGAGGATACGTTTTGCCATATCTGGCACATCTTTCGGCAGCTCAATGGTGTTGCCTTGCAGCATTTTTATTCCACCATCTAGCTCAAAAATCTCGCTTCTGAGCAACATGGCTTTATTGACGTTAAGAATTTCTCCCAGATCAATTCGATCATCGATCGCTTCCGGCTGGCAATGGTTGGAATGTGCATACTCTGCTTTTTCCCATTGTTGATTAAATTCCGTCTCCCCGATGACCATCATGGCGCGCACAGATACCTGATTGGGGATCATTTCGCCTTGAATATGTAAATATTGAACCAAATGTTTCGCGATGCTGAGGAACCCTTCCCGACTAAAGCCATGCTGCATCGCTTCAAGTATCAGGAGATCAAACGTTTGAGTTGGCGAAAATTGGGTAGCATCTTCTTCCACTAAGGCTTCAATGTAGTCTGCGATATCGAGATCCGCGATCAATTGATTGAGTGCTTTAATGGCTCCGGGGTGAATATCTACTAGTGTCACCTGAAGCTGCTCTGCGCTAATTCGATCACTTTGTTTGTAGTGAGCAAGTAAAGGCAGCAGCAATGGTGCAAAGGGGCCGCAAGCTGGATAAAGCACTTTAACCTGTGACTTGTTGGCAAGCATATGTTGGATAGCTTTGTTTATACCACACGCAAAGCCTTTAATTCGGTACACATCTTTGATGGTGTGTTTACAGTTAAGTGGGGACATCACCAGCCCAGACGTGGAAATGTACTGTCGGGTCAGTTCCTCTTGAGTGAGTTTAGCCAGAGAAAGAGATTGGCAAGCGTTGCCATACATGCTCTGAAAGGCTTGCACCAGTGTTCGGTGCTCAACTTTCGTCTCCTTCAATACGAGCTCAACTGCCGCAGCGAAACTCTCTTTCAGTTGCCGTTGGCGTTCAGCCGTGCTGAGTTGGTTTTGGAGCATAGCCTCAAGTTGAGTCCGTAATGAGTACTTAAGCAGCTCATCCATTTCGGGTTCAGCAAAACCAAACTGTTGAGTTTGTTGCTGCACTTCTTC
This sequence comes from Vibrio sp. V42_P2S4T144, assembly GCF_009904715.1. Lineage (NCBI taxonomy): Bacteria > Pseudomonadati > Pseudomonadota > Gammaproteobacteria > Vibrionales > Vibrionaceae > Vibrio > Vibrio sp. V42_P2S4T144. Next base: position 13,225 of record NZ_WXWS01000117.1, read on the forward strand.
AACACCGACCGTCTCACGAGATTGAGGACGTTGCTGGTAGAATTCTATAGATGAGCCTTTTTGCATAATTCATGAACCTCACTTGCCGCTGTAGCAGTAGTTAATGATGTAACACACCTGTACTTGAGAAAAACATATGCCAGAGGTCCGCGTTACAATATCTCAGCTCCCGGCTCTAACT
>NZ_WXWS01000069.1:0-13294 GCF_009904715.1 Vibrio sp. V42_P2S4T144
CATGTAGTCACTTTGTTTGTTATTTGTTTATTGATTGTTAATTTTGTTCATCTTTTTGTTTTTGTTGGTTTTTACTTCGTGAGTCCCGATTTGATTTTGAAATCTAAATCGCAGTTTTTATTTATGTCCTCCTTTACTCTGTTCGTAAGGTGATAGCGATTTGAAGTGATTATTTTGTCATGAACTGTGATCTGGGTAGTGAATAAATAATCATTTATCAGGATTACTACAAACCTTCCTTAAACAAAATTGACAAAATTTAACCAATCGAGATAATCCATGGGTCGGGATTTGACACTATTAAAGTCCTGCACGTTGTCAGGATGACAAAGAAAGGAAGCAACATGACTAATATAGGAAGCCTGCTAGTAGATGCGGCCACCCTGATGCTAACGGGGATGGCGGTCGTATTTATTTTCCTCACTATTCTTGTTTATCTCGTTCGGTTAATGTCGAAATTGGTACCAGAAGAAGTACCAGAGCCGATCGCAGCACCAAAAACAAACACTAATATTCAATCAACCTCTTCAGCTGTTAGTCCACAAGTAGTGGCGGCGATCTCGGCTGCGATTCATAAACATCGCGCCTCATTCGCGAAGTAGCCGAACTAGGATTAAAAAGGAGTTTAAGAGCATGTCTAAACCACTAGCTATTACTGATGTGGTCCTTCGTGATGCCCATCAATCACTATTTGCTACGCGTATGCGTATTGAGGATATGCTGCCTATCGCAGCTGAGTTGGATAAGGTTGGTTACTGGTCTCTAGAGACTTGGGGTGGTGCAACATTTGATTCTTGTATTCGATTCTTAGGGGAAGACCCTTGGGAGCGTTTACGTGAACTAAAAAAAGCGATGCCTAATACACCAATGCAAATGCTACTGCGTGGTCAAAACCTTTTAGGATACCGCCATTATGCCGACGACGTAGTAGAGAAGTTTGTGGAACGCGCGCATGCTAACGGCATGGATGTATTCCGTATTTTTGATGCAATGAATGACGTGCGAAACTTCCAGAAAGCCGTTAAAGCAACGGTTGATGTTGGTGCGCATGCTCAAGGTACGTTGTCTTACACAACGAGCCCAGTGCATAACGCAGACACTTGGGTTGACTTGGCAAAACGCCTAGAGGATTTAGGTTGTCACTCGCTGTGTATTAAAGATATGTCTGGCTTACTTAAGCCTTATGAAGCGGAAGAGCTTATCACGCGTATCAAAGCGTCTTGTGATGTGCCATTGGCACTTCATTGTCATGCAACAACGGGGCTGTCTACAGCAACGGCGGTAAAAGCAGTAGAAGCCGGTATTGATATTCTCGATACTGCGATTTCTTCAATGAGTTGTACCTACGGCCATACACCGACTGAAACGGTAGTCGCTATGCTAGAAGGTACCGAGCGAGATACCAATTTGAAACTCGAGCAACTGGAACCTATCGCCGCATATTTCCGTGAGGTACGTAAGAAGTATGCGAAGTGGGAAGGCCAGTTAAAAGGAGTCGATTCACGCATCCTGATTGCTCAAGTGCCTGGTGGTATGCTGACCAATATGGAAGGCCAGTTGAAAGAGCAGGGCGCTGCGGATCGCATTGATGAAGTATTAGAAGAGATCCCTCGTGTACGTGAAGATCTTGGTTTCATTCCATTGGTGACTCCAACTTCACAGATCGTCGGTACTCAAGCGGTGATTAACGTGCTTACTGGCGAGCGCTATAAGAGTATTACCAAGGAAACCGCAGGTCTATTGAAAGGTGAGTACGGTCAAGCACCAGCCGAGTTAAATGCAGAACTGCAAGCGAAAGTGCTTGATGGTAAAGAGCCAATTACCTGTCGTCCTGCCGATTTACTTGAGCCTGAAATGGAGACGCTTACGGTTGATCTGATGGAGAAAGCGAAATCAGAAGGCATTAAGCTAGCAAGTGAGCGTGTTGATGACGTACTCACTTATGCACTTTTCCCTCAAGTTGGGCTTAAATTCCTTAAGAATCGTGAAAACCCAGAAGCATTTGAGCCTGCACCAACGCTAGAAGCTGCGAAGCCTGCTGTACCTGCAGCTCAACCAGCAACTGGTGGTGTAGAAACTTATAGTGTACGTGTTGACGGGCAGGTGTATGAGGTGGAAGTTGGCCCTCAAGGTGAACTGACATCTGTTGCTCCTTCTAATGCACCGGCAAAATCGGCTACACCTAGCACACCTTCTAATGCTTCAGCTGAAGCGGTGCCTGCTCCTCTTGCAGGTAACATCTTCAAAGTGAATGTTCAACCTGGTGCTGAGGTAGCTGAAGGCGATGTATTGCTCATCCTTGAAGCGATGAAAATGGAAACTGAAGTACGAGCGGCGCGTGGTGGTGTGGTTCAAGAGCTGAACGTTAAAGAAGGCGATGCTGTCACAGTAGGTGCGCCTCTGTTGAGCCTGGCGTAAGGGAGTATCATGGACGGATTGTTAACCCTTTGGGCAGAAACAGGGATCGCTAACTTCGAGTTCGGCCAAATCTGTATGATGCTGGTTGGTTGTACCTTGCTGTTTTTGGCAATTAAAAAAGGATTTGAACCTTTACTGTTATTGCCGATTGGTTTCGGTGCTATTTTGGCGAATATTCCAAATGCTGGCTTTACTGAGCCTGGTGGCTTGCTCTACTACGTTTACTACATTGGGATTGAATCGGGTGTGTTCCCGCTATTGATCTTCATGGGTGTGGGCGCGATGACTGACTTTGGTGCTTTGATCGCAAACCCAAAAACGTTGTGGTTAGGTGCGGCTGCGCAGTTTGGTATTTTTGCAACACTGTTTGGCGCTATTTTGCTCAACTATGTACCTGGCATGGAGTTCTCCATGGCGGATGCATCGTCTATCGCGATCATCGGTGGTGCTGATGGGCCAACAGCGATTTTCTTGGCGAGTAAGCTCTCTCCAGATCTGTTAGGTGCGATTGCAGTCGCGGCATACAGCTATATGGCATTGGTGCCGATCATCCAGCCACCAATCATGAAAGCACTGACAACCAAGGAAGAGCGTCAAATCAAGATGGCTCAGCTTCGTCATGTTGGTAAATGGGAGAAAGTCATCTTCCCGCTTGCTGTATTACTGATGACGATTCTGTTCTTGCCTTCAGCTACGCCATTGGTTGGTATGTTCTGTTTGGGTAACTTGATGCGTGAAGCTGGTGTGGTCGATCGTTTATCGAAAACTGCTCAAAATGAATTGATCAACATAGTGACTATCTTTTTAGGTCTTGGTGTTGGTTCTAAGCTGCAAGCTGAGCAGTTCTTGAACCTAGAAACGTTAGGTATCTTGGGGTTAGGCGCAGTTGCATTTAGTATCGGTACTGGTGCGGGCGTCCTGATGGCGAAACTGCTTAACAAGTTCTCGAAAGAAGACATCAACCCACTTATTGGTGCGGCTGGCGTTTCTGCGGTACCAATGGCCGCGCGAGTCGTAAACAAAGTTGGTTTACAAGCTAACCCGCAAAACTTTTTGTTAATGCATGCGATGGGACCAAACGTTGCTGGTGTGCTGGGTTCAGCCGTTGCGGCTGGTATATTGTTAGCACTTGTTGGTTAGACATTATTGAAAATGGAATGATCAACCAATTTACAAAATCACGATTAACTTAGGTTAACAAAATGGTTTATAGTCAAAGGGATGCTTTCGCATCCCTTTTTGTTTTCTTGCAGGGAATGGTTTATGGAACACAAACAGATCGTTATCACTGAGTTTGGTGATGCCAACGTACTCGCGATTCAACATGCTTCTACACCATCACCACAGCCTGGTGAAGTCTTAGTAAAAGTCGCTTTTTCAGGCGTAAATCCTATTGATGTCAAAACTCGAGCTGGGCTCGGTTGGGCGGCAGCGCAGAATAAGGATAATTTACCTTGGGTGCCAGGTTACGACATCTCAGGAAAAGTGATGTCTTGTGGAGAGGGGGCATCACGTTTTAATGAAGGTGATGAGGTGGCTGGATTTATTGGTTTCCCAGTTCGAGGCGGTGGTTACAGCCAATACATATGTGTTCCAGAAACTGAGTTAAGTCATGTTCCTAGCTCCGTAACTTTGGAGGCAGCTGCTGCATTACCGTTGGCGGGACAAACTGCGGCACAAGCTCTCAGTAAGGCTAATGTGACGGAAAACGATCGCGTACTTATCCTCGCTGGAGCCGGTGGTGTTGGACACCTCGCGGTACAAATTGCGATCGCGACGAAAGCGGAAGTCTTTACAACCTGCAGTGAACGAAATTTAGATTACCTTGCGACGCTCGGTGCTCATGCAGTGAACTATCAATTTGCACCAGTGTCAGAACGTGTTGAAGATGTTGATGTTTTGATTGATTTAGTAGGCGGAGATGCTGCGTTAGATGCGCTTAAATGCCTTAAAGACAATGCGAGAGTCATCACCGTTCCAACCATCACAGCTGAGCTGATTTGTGAAAAAGCCAAACTCCTAGGCTTTGAGGCTAGTGGCATGTTGGTTGAACCAGACCCTGCGCAGTTAGATACCTTGTTGTACATGGTCGGCGTTGGCTTACTGAAGACTGAAATTCAACAGGTTTATCCTATGAGTGATGTCATTGGTGCTCACCAGCAGGTCGAATCAGGAAGAACCAGAGGCAAGGTGTTGCTTGATATGACATGCTAGAAGCATTTAACACGAGTTTTGAAAGTTTAGCGCTTTGGTTTTCAGATTCAGCATTATGGGTGCTTTTCATGACCGGTTTTCTCAGTGCCACGTTGTTGCCTGGTGGTTCTGAGGCGGGCTTAGTTGCCACTCTCTCATTAAATCAATACTCCGTTTCTTCAATTGTTATGGTCGCTACTATCGGTAATACGCTTGGTGGCTTAACAAATTATTGGCTTGGCTTGTGGATTCCCAACAAAGCACAAGAGGAAAAGCACGGTCATACCGCATTAAAGTGGCTCTCTAAGTATGGCTATTGGGGGTTATTTTTTAGCTGGTTACCTGTAATAGGAGACCCGCTGTGTTTAGCCGCAGGGTGGCTAAGAATGAAGTTTCTGCCTTGCGTGATTTTAATATTTTTAGGAAAGGCTGCTAGGTATAGCTTACTTGCGGCCATCTATCTCGGATTATTTTAAGGAAAGTACATGAAGATGTTTTGGGTTGGCGCGTGTTCACTGTTGGTGATCACGGGCTGTGCATCAAATACGCCAGTTTCATCACTGCCGAAAGGGGTAACTTTCGTTGAGTCATCGAAAGCTGAAGAAGGCAAAGTTAAGATTCCATACCAAAAGTATAAACTCGATAATGGTTTAACGGTGATCTTAGCTCCTGAAGATTCTGACCCATTGGTCCATGTGGATGTGACTTACCATGTTGGTTCAGCTCGTGAAGAAGTGGGTAAGTCTGGTTTTGCGCATTTCTTTGAGCACATGATGTTCCAAGGTTCAGAGAACGTTGGTGACCAAGAGCACTTCAAAATCATCACGGAGGCTGGCGGCACATTAAATGGTACTACAAACCGCGATCGTACTAACTACTTTGAAACTGTCCCTGCTAACCAGCTCGAGAAAATGCTGTGGTTAGAGTCTGACCGTATGGGCTTTTTGTTGGATGCGGTTTCTCAACGCAAATTTGAAATTCAGCGTTCGACTGTAAAAAATGAGCGAGCTCAGCGTTACGATAATCGTCCTTATGGCTTAATTTGGGAGCGCATGTCCGAAGCGCTATATCCTGAAGGTCATCCGTATTCGTGGCAAACCATTGGTTATGTTGAAGATCTTGATCGTGTTGATGTGAACGACCTCAAAGCGTTTTTCTTGCGTTGGTATGGCCCAAACAATGCGACTATCACGATCGGTGGTGACTTAGACGTTGAACAAACTCTAGAGTGGGTAAATAAGTACTTCGGTTCGATTCCTCGTGGTCCTGAGGTTGAAAATGCGCCGAAACAACCTGCAAAACTGCAAGAAGACAAATACATCACGCTAGAAGATCGTATTCAACAACCTATGGTGATGATCGCGTGGCCAACAACCTACAACGGCGAAGAAAGCCAAGCGTCTCTCGACACGTTATCAGAAGTATTGGGTGGCGGTACCAACAGCGTGCTCTACCAAGACCTAGTGAAGACTCAAAAAGCGGTCGATGCTGGTTCATTCCATGATTGTGCTGAACTGGCGTGTAACTTTTACGTTTACGCAATGGGTGATTCTGGAGACAAAGGCGACCTATCAAAACTGTACGACGAGCTTTTACAATCACTTAATCAGTTTGCGGAAAAAGGCGTGACAAAAGATCGCCTTGAGCAGTTGAAGGGTAAAGCGGAAGCGGATGCTATTTTTGCGCTAGAAAGCGTTAAAGGTAAAGTGACTCAGTTGGCTTCCAACGAAACATTTTTCGGCGATCCTGATCGTCTTGAGCAACAGCTTGAACAAATCCGTGCAGTTACGCCGACTTCGGTAGAAAAAGCGTATACGGACTTTATCCAAGGTAAGAACAAAGTGACCCTAAGCGTGGTCCCAAAAGGAAAAACAGACCTTGTCGTAAAACCTGCGACCTTTGTGACACCAAAGCGTACGCTGCCAGAATATGAGAAGATTTCCGATGACCAATTGGCGTATCGTCGTGCGACCGATAACTTCGATCGCTCAGTGCAACCTCCAGTAGGAGAACCAGTGAAAGCGACGATGCCAGAGCTGTACGAGTTACATTTCAAGAATGGCTCAGAGCTGCTTGGTGCAGTTAGCGATGAAACGCCGACGGTGATGATGCAATTTAGTTTACCTGCAGGGACACGTTTTGTTGAAAAGGGTAAAGAAGGTCTTGCCCAATTGACCGCTGCGATGTTGCAAGAAGGTACAACGAAACGCAGTGTCGAAGAGATTCAAGCTGAGCTTGATAAACTAGGTAGTGTTATCTCTGTTAATGCCACAGGTTATACAACAAACATCAGTGTTTCTGCTCTAGAAAAGAACTTAGAGCCGACGTTAAAAATTGTCGAAGAGATGTTGCTGTCTCCTGCATTTAATCAAGATGATTTCGAGCGTGTAAAAATGCAAGCGCTAGAAGGCCTGGTATATGAGCACCAAAATCCAAGTTGGATGGCGTCACAAGCGAGTCGCCAGGTGCTCTATGGGGATTCGGTTTTTGCTCGACCAAAAGACGGCACGCAAGCAGGTGTCAGTGCATTAACGTTGGATGATGTCCGTGAATTCTACTCGAAGCATTACACGTCACAAAGTGCGCAAATCGTCGTTGTTGGTGACATTGATCAACAGGAAATTGAACAGCAACTGACGTTCTGGAAAAACTGGCAGGATGAAGCTGCGCCATTGTATGCACCGCAAAGCATTGCTGCATTAGGTGAGCAAAAGATCCATCTTGTTGATAAACCAGGAGCGCCGCAAAGTGTGGTCATGATGGTTCGTCAAGGTATGCCTTACGACGCAACGGGCGATTTTTACCTAAGCCAACTGGCAAACTTCAACTTAGCTGGGAACTTCAATAGCCGCATTAACCAAAATCTACGTGAAGACAAGGGTTACACATACGGTGCTTACGGCTACTTCTCTGGTAATCCAGAAACAGGCTCGGTGGTTTTCACCGCGCAAGTACGAGCGGATGCAACGGTTGCTTCGATCATTGAGATGGAAAATGAGCTAAATGAATACTCGCAGTCAGGTATTACTGATGAAGAGATGAAATTTATGCGTCAAGCGGTCGGTCAAAAAGATGCACTGAAATATGAAACGCCAACACAAAAAGCGGAGCTCATCAGTGATATTCTTAAGTACAACCTCGATCATGATTACTTGCAGCAAAGAAACGCTATCGTAGAAAAAGTCGATAAGCAGACGTTGAATGCGCTGGCTCAGAAATGGTTTGATCCAAATGACTATCAAATTATCGTCGTTGGTGATGCTAAATCGTTGCGTCCTCAATTAGAAAAGTTGGGGAAAGACGTAGAAGAGCTTGAAATCATTCGATAGAGTACACATTTAATAGCGGAGAAACGTTTCTCCGCTATTCATCTAGATAAGCAACTTTTCGTGGGTTATTTATCTAGATGCATTAACTATCAATAACTTAGCTTACACTTGTGTTATGTAACAAGTGTCCTGCTCCCAATATAAGCGAACCTCATTTTGACTGATTTTGCTGCGCGACTAAAAAAAGTTGCATCAAACCCCGAAGTATTTAAGCAGTTTGGACGCGGTGTTGAGCGAGAAACTTTGCGCTATCGTCAGGATGGACATCTAGCTACAACTCCTCATCCTGAAGGGTTAGGCTCTGCGTTCACAAATCAATGGATCACAACGGATTTTTCGGAATCATTGTTAGAGTTCATTACGCCTGTGTCACATGAAATTCCAGAACTGATGGCACAGCTGAAAGATATCCATCATTTCACTCAAACCAAAATGGGTGAAGAGAAAATGTGGCCACTATCAATGCCTTGCTACGTAGGCTCAGAGGATGATATTCAGTTAGCCCAGTATGGCTCTTCGAATGCAGCGAAAATGAAAACGCTGTACCGAGAAGGCCTAAAGCGTCGCTATGGCAGCCTGATGCAAATTATTTCAGGTGTCCATTTTAACTTCTCGTTTCCTGAAACATTTTGGGATGCGCTCTATGGCGAGCAAGATGAACAAGCCCGCCAAGATGCTAAGTCTGATGCGTACTTTGCGTTGATCCGTAATTACTACCGCTTTGGCTGGATGATTCCCTACTTCTTTGGTGCATCACCAGCGTTATGTGGCTCTTTTATTCAAGGTCGTGAAACCGATCTGCCATTCGAGAAGATTGGCGGGACATTATATTTGCCGAAGTCGACGTCTTTGCGTTTGAGCGATCTTGGCTATACCAATAGTGCTCAAAGTGTGCTGAAAATTGGTTTTAACAGCATTGACCAATACCTCGATGGTTTGAGTGATGCGATTCGCCACCCATCAGAAGAGTTTGCGAAAATTGGGGTAAAAGTGGATGGTGAATACCGCCAGCTTAATTCCAATATCTTACAAATTGAGAATGAACTGTACGCTCCGATTCGTCCAAAACGTGTATCGAAAAGTGGTGAGAAGCCTTCAGATGCGTTACGACGCGGTGGTGTCGAATACATTGAAGTTCGTTCTCTAGATGTTAACCCATTCAGCGCAGTGGGCTTAAATGAAGAGCAAGTACGATTCTTGGATCTCTTCCTTACCTGGGCGGCCTTGTCAGACTCAGACCCTATGGATAACTGTGAATTAGAGTGTTGGCGCGATAACTGGAATAAAGTCATTGTTTCTGGCCGTGAAAAAGGTCTAATGCTGCAAATTGGTTGCCAAGGTGAGCGTCTATCTCTACAAGATTGGGCACACCGAGTTTTCGTCGAGTTACGTCAAATAGCACAGCAAATGGATATGACCGCTGGTGGCAATGCATACCAAGATGTGTGTAATCAACTCGAGACATGGATTGATAACCCAGAACTAACGATCTCTGGTCAACTATTAGAGCTAACGAAAGAGCTGGGGGGGCTAGGTAAAGTCGGTTGTACTCTTGGTATGAAGTACCGTGATGAAAACCTAGCTCACGGTTATCAGTACTATTCACAAGATACGATGGAAACGGAAGTAGCGTCGTCCGTGGAAAAACAAAAGCAAGCAGAGCAGAGTGATACGCTTTCTTTTGATGATTTTTTGGAAGATTACTTTGCTTACCTGAAGCAGTAATGACTAACTAAGGATTGGTGCGGTTGAACATTAAGTCGTCAGTAGTAGCGGTACTTGGAAGCGTGTTACTTGCAGGTTGTGCTACGGCACCGCCAAAGCAGCAGAATAACTTATGCGAGATATTCCGAGAGAAATCCGGTTGGTACGATGATGCCAAAGATATGGAAGATGAATGGGGGACCCCTATTCATGTCGCTATGGCCATCATTAAACAAGAAAGCAGCTTTCGGCACGATGCAAAACCACCTAAAGATTATTTGCTAGGGTTTATTCCTTGGGGACGAGTCAGCAGTGCGTATGGTTACGCTCAAGCTCAAGACCCTGCTTGGGAAGACTTCCAAGATGCCACAGGTCAGGGTGGCTCTCGTACCAACTTCGATGATTCTATGATGTTTGTCGGTTGGTATACTCATGAAACACGGCGTCAGCTAGGGATTTCATTATGGGATCCCTATAACCAGTATCTGGCTTATCATGAAGGGCGAGGTGGGTATAAGCGAGGTACTTATAATCGAAAGCCTAGTTTAATCAAAGTCGCTCGACGTGTTGAACAAACAGCGAAAACTTATGGCTGGCAGCTGAAGCAATGTCGTCAGGAATTAGAAGACAACAGCAGCTGGTTCTTTTAGCCCACAGTCAGTTCATGTGCTGTAGGGATGAATGACATTTATCCATTACCGAAAGGTACTGGAGTTACAATCAGGAGAGATGTAATGCCTTTACTCGATAGTTTTACCGTGGACCACACTCGTATGAATGCACCCGCTGTACGAGTGGCGAAAACCATGCAGACCCCAAAAGGGGATACGATTACTGTTTTCGACTTACGCTTTACTGCGCCAAACAAAGACATTCTTTCTGAAAAAGGTATTCACACCCTAGAGCACCTTTATGCAGGCTTTATGCGTAATCACCTAAACGGTGATTCTGTTGAGATCATCGATATTTCGCCTATGGGTTGCCGCACAGGTTTTTACATGAGCCTGATTGGCACACCATCAGAGCAGCAAGTCGCAGATGCTTGGATTGCAGCAATGGAAGATGTGCTGAAGGTAGAAAGTCAGAATAGGATCCCTGAACTTAACGAATACCAATGCGGCACGGCAGCAATGCACTCTTTAAAAGAAGCACAACAGATCGCAAAGAACATTTTGGATGCTGGTGTTTCGGTGAACAAAAATGATGAACTTGCTTTGCCTGAGTCGATGTTAAAAGAGTTGCGCATCGACTAGGTGCTCATTAAGAAGCATATTGCCCCAATAAGTAAAAAGCCTGACATGAGTCAGGCTTTTCTTTTGGTTATTTGGATGTCGATTTTTTCTTCTTCGGATAAACACGAACGAGCTTGATTCGGTTCTCTTCAATCTCAACAAGTTCCATTGGGTGACCCGCTACTCTCACACTTAGATGGCTCTCAGGAATATCTTCCAGGTGCTCCAAAATAAGACCGTTTAACGTTCTTGGGCCATCCGTTGGTAAATCCCATTTCAGGCCTTTGTTAATATCTCGGATATTGGTGCTGCCTTCAATAAGAAAGCTTCCGTCACCTTGAGGACTGATTTCATCAGAGAGGCTTGGAGAAATTGACGTCGTGAACTCACCAATGATCTCTTCCAGAATATCTTCAAGAGTAATTAGACCGATGATATCACCGTACTCATCCACGATCAGACCGATACGTTGCTTGTTGCGTTGGAATTTCAACATTTGCACGTTCAGTGGTGTGCCTTCTGGGATGTAATAGACCTCATCAGCAGCACGTAATAGCGTTTCTTTGTTGAATTCGTTCTTTTCCAACATCAGACGATAAGCTTCACGCAAGCGCAGCATGCCAACCACTTCATCAATTTGGTCACGATAGAAAACTATGCGTCCATGTGGTGAGTGTGTTAGCTGGCGAACAATGGATTTCCAGTCGTCGTTAATATCAATACCGGTAATTTCATTGCGTGGGACCATAATGTCGTTCACGGTGACGTGCTCAAGATCTAAAATAGACACTAGCATGTCTTGGTGTCGGCGAGGGATCAAACCGCCAGCTTCATTTACCACCGTACGCAGCTCATCGGAGCTAAGATGATCTTCTGCTGAGTGATCCGCTCTTACACCAAGTAAGCGGATAAAGCCATTCGTAATAAAGTTAACAAGCATCACTAAAGGCGACAGTAACTTCATCAGTATGGTCAATAATATACTGCTCGCGTAGGACACACGTTCAGGGTAAAGCGCTGCAATTGTTTTAGGGGTAACCTCGGCAAAAACCAATACAACCATAGTTAGTGCACCGGTTGCGATAGCGACACCTAAATCACCATACAAACGCATACCAATAATGGTCGCGATCGCGGACGCGAGAATATTAACGAGGTTGTTGCCGATAAGAATAAGACCAATCAAACGATCTGGACGGTCTAATAGTCTTTCGACTCGCTTAGCACCCTTATGCCCGTTTTTGGCTAAGTGTTTTAAGCGATAACGATTCAGAGACATCATCCCTGTTTCTGAACCGGAAAAGTAACCTGATATGACGATAAGACACGCGAGTAGCGCAAACAAGATACCCGTAGAGATGTCGTCCAAAACGTTGCTGTTCCTTGTAAGTATTGGGTTATATAACGGTTGAGTAAGTCCGTTAAGTCAAAGAGTTAAGGCGTACTGTATTTTATCTAGCCTAAAATATAAAGGATAGGAGCCCTAGAGCTCCTTAATTCAAGATGATTTCTTTTACAAAGCGACTGCCAAAATATGCCAGAGTTAACAGTGTTGCTCCTGCAACAGCGAACCATGTGACTTTTCTACCACGCCAGCCTTTTTGATAGTGACCCCAAAGCAGTATTGAGTACACCACCCAAGCGATGAAAGAAAGAATGCCCTTATGTGCCTTACCTTGGGCAAACATATCCTGCACAAAGACAAAGCCAGTAATGAGCGTGGCAGTTAACAATAAGTTACCGATCAAAATAATTTTGAAGAGTTGACGCTCCACCATTAATAGAGGCGGCAGGTTTGGGTTAATCGCCAAAGATTTTTTTGCTTTCAGTTTGTGATCCAGCCAAGCCAACTGAAGCGCATAGAGTGCCCCGATAGTTAAAGTCGCGTATGAGAAGAGCGCAAATGAAATATGAATGAGTAGCTTAGGGTCATTCTCTAGGTGCTTTATAAACGTGCTTGGCAAAAATGTGGCAGCAGATAAATTGATGGCAGCAAAGCTATAAACGACTGGCAATAAAAACCACAGTCGGTTTTTCAACATAGCAAGGCTCATGACCAGAGAAATGATAAAACTGATCAAAGAAGCCACGTTGAGAATACTCAGGTTTTGACCTGAACCATCAAAAATCAGATCACTCAAAATCCACGCATGAAAAACAAGCGCACAGGCAGCACTAGCAAACACTGTTTTTGCTTTGATTCCTGACTGTTGTGAGAGTCCGGGTATGATGGTCGCAATCGCCAAGACATAAAGTATGGCGGCCGCGATGGCTATTAAGCTATCCATGAATCCTAAATATTATTGTGCACAATGGAGAAATTATACCTTGCATTACACTTTGGGGCTACGTTATATCCGACATCAATCGTGAGAGATGAGATATTGAAATTAATAAGTTACCGCACCATATATAAAT
>NZ_WXWS01000300.1:0-13162 GCF_009904715.1 Vibrio sp. V42_P2S4T144
AGATGAAGGTGGTCGTCACACTCCATTCTTCAAAGGCTACCGTCCACAGTTCTACTTCCGTACAACTGACGTAACTGGTGACATCCAGCTACCAGACGGCGTAGAAATGGTAATGCCAGGCGACAACGTACAGATGACTGTAGAGCTAATCGCACCAATCGCAATGGACGAAGGTCTACGTTTCGCGATCCGTGAAGGTGGCCGTACAGTAGGTGCTGGTGTTGTTGCTAAGATCTTCGACTAATTCATAGCGAATTAGCGATGCTTTCGGAAAATCTTGAATTAGATTTGACGAACCAGTAGCAAAAAGGGCATCATTTGATGCCCTTTTTCTGCACTCAACATTATTTTTGCTGTTTTCTTGTTCAGAAGTGGGTTGGGCGCAGAGCAAGATTAAGCAAAGAGGCTTAATCTTAAGAAGAGTACGCTGATTTTTTCAGCGATATGGAGTTTGCCCTGCAACAGCGGGGTTGTTGTCGTCTATATTAAGACTTGTAACAGGTTGGTTTTATGAAAGCAAATAATGCTGAAACTCCTGATAGCTCAAACGCAGCAGATACGTTTAAGTGGGTAGCCGCTTTCGTATTGGCAGCTGCCGCTGTTGTGGGTAATTACCTGTATGGTGAAATGTCTGTAGTGGTTCGTGCTGCAGGCGTTGTTGTTCTTATTGCAGCTGCCTTAGGCGTTGCAGCAACAACGACTAAAGGTAAAGCAGCGATCAGTTTTGCAAAAGAATCTCGTATGGAAGTACGTAAAGTTGTTTGGCCTACTCGCCAAGAAACCATGCAAACAACACTGATCGTTTTAGCTGTAAGTATTGTAATGGCTCTAGTGCTATGGGGTATTGACGGAATTATGGTTCGTCTAGTAGCTCTAGCAACTGGGGTATAGAGGGTTTTTATTCATGAGTGAAGCTCCAAAAAAACGCTGGTATGTGGTTCAAGCCTTCTCTGGATTTGAAAGTCGTGTAGCTCAATCTCTGCGCGAGCATATCAAAATGCACGGCATGGAAGAGCTATTCGGTGAAGTACTGGTTCCTACTGAAGAAGTAGTGGAAATGCGCGCGGGTCAGCGTCGCAAATCTGAGCGTAAGTTCTTCCCAGGTTACGTCCTTGTTCAGATGATTATGAACGATGAATCATGGCACCTAGTACGCAGTGTGCCGCGTGTCATGGGCTTCATTGGTGGTACCTCAGACCGTCCGGCACCTATCACGGATAAAGAGGCTGACGCGATTCTTAATCGTCTTGAGAAAGCGAGTGAAGCGCCTCGTCCGCGTACAATGTACGAAGCGGGTGAAGTGGTACGTGTTAACGAAGGTCCATTTGCTGACTTCAACGGTACTGTTGAAGAAGTGGATTACGAGAAGAGCCGCCTGAAAGTGTCTGTATCGATCTTTGGTCGTGCGACACCAGTTGAGCTTGAATTTGGTCAGGTTGAAAAGCTGGACTAAGACTCTTCGTTAAAGAGTATAAAAAATCACCTTTTTAGGGTTGTATAAGGCGCGGATTATGACTATAATTTCGCGCCTTTTTACTTCAAGTGAAGTAAAAAGTTTCTTACACAAACGGGGAGCTGATCCGCGATTAGCGTTTGTACCCAAACTTAGGAATTATCATGGCTAAGAAAGTTGAAGCTTACATCAAGCTACAAGTTGCTGCTGGTATGGCTAACCCTAGTCCACCAGTAGGTCCTGCACTAGGTCAACACGGTGTGAACATCATGGAATTCTGTAAAGCGTTCAACGCAAAAACAGAATCTATTGAGAAAGGTCTACCAACTCCAGTAGTTATCACAGTATACAGCGACCGTTCTTTCACGTTCGTAACTAAGACTCCACCTGCTGCTGTTCTTCTTAAGAAAGCTGCTGGCGTTAAGTCTGGTTCAGGTCGTCCAAACACTGAAAAAGTTGGTACTGTAACTGACGCTCAAATCCAAGAAATCGCAGAAACTAAAGCTGCTGATATGACTGGTGCTGACATCGAAGCGATGAAGCGTTCTATCGCTGGTACTGCTCGTTCAATGGGCCTAGTGGTAGAGGGTTAATAAGATGGCAAAACTAACTAAGCGCATGCGCGTAATCCGCGAAAAAGTTGACGTAACTAAAGAATACGAAATCAACGAAGCTGTTGCTCTTCTTCAAGAACTAGCGACTGCTAAATTCGTTGAGTCTGTAGACGTTGCTGTTAACCTAGGCATTGATGCTCGTAAATCTGACCAGAACGTACGTGGTGCAACTGTACTACCTCACGGTACTGGCCGCGAAATCCGCGTTGCAGTGTTCACTCAAGGTGCTAACGCTGAAGCAGCTAAAGAAGCTGGCGCAGACATCGTAGGTATGGAAGATCTTGCTGAGCAAGTTAAGAAAGGCGAAATGAACTTTGACGTAGTTGTTGCTTCTCCAGATGCAATGCGCGTTGTAGGTCAACTAGGTACTATCCTAGGTCCTCGCGGTCTTATGCCAAACCCTAAAGTTGGTACTGTAACTCCTAACGTTGCTGAAGCAGTTAAAAACGCTAAAGCTGGTCAGGTTCGTTACCGTAACGACAAAAACGGCATCATCCACACTACTATCGGTAAAGCAAACTTCTCTGCTGAGCAGATCAAAGAGAACCTAGAAGCACTTCTAGTTGCTCTGAAGAAAGCTAAGCCATCTTCAGCGAAAGGTACTTTCCTGAAGAAAGTAAGCATCTCTACTACTATGGGTGCTGGTGTTGCTGTTGATCAGGCTAGCCTGAACACTCAAGCATAATTTATTTGCTTAGGCGCAAAATTAGTGTATAATTTTGCGCCTAATATTTGTGGTTGGGGCTGAACTTTGGTTCTTTGAACTGTCTCCTAGTTCGAAATGAATTAAGACCCAGTCTCCGTCCAAGACCGTAGGTGTTTGTGTAAAAGCAAACTTAATTATCCTACGTAGATGGTGCCCGAACTGACAGAAAGCTCTATGTAATATAGTTAACTTTCTTCTGGGGAAGCACCTCAATAGCTCTCACTGTCGTGATGATAGTGAGTGGTGTAACGACAACCAGGAGTAAATCCAAGATGGCTTTAAACCTTCAAGACAAAAAAGCAATTGTTGCTGAAGTCAACGAAGCTGCCAGTGGTGCACTTTCTGCAGTTGTAGCTGATTCTCGTGGCGTTCAAGTTGGCGCGATGACTTCTCTACGTAAACAAGCTCGTGAAGCTGGCGTTTACATGAGAGTTGTTCGTAACACTCTTGCTCGTCGTGCGGTTGAAGGTACTGAGTACGAGTGTCTAACTGACACTTTCACTGGTCCTACTCTAATCGCATTCTCTAATGAGCACCCAGGTGCTGCAGCGCGTCTTTTCAAAGACTTCGCTAAAGAGAACAAAGATTTCGAGATCAAAGCTGCTGCATTTGAAGGCGCTTTAACTGACGCTGAAGTACTAGCAACACTACCAACTTACGACGAAGCAATCGCACGCCTAATGATGTGCATGAAAGAAGCTTCGGCTGGCAAGCTGGCGCGTACTATCGCAGCTATCCGCGATCAAAAACAAGAAGCAGCGGCATAAGCCTTGCTTTTTACTGGTTGCTTAATAAACTTATTGTTGACTTAAAAGAGAATTGTTATGTCTATTACTAACGAGCAAATCCTAGACGCAGTTGCAGAAATGTCTGTAATGCAAGTTGTTGAACTAATCGAAGCAATGGAAGAGAAATTCGGTGTTTCTGCTGCTGCTGCTGTTGTAGCTGGCGGCGCTGCTGCAGGCGAAGCTGCTGCTGAGCAAACTGAATTCGACGTAATCCTAGAAGCTGCTGGCGGTAACAAAGTTGCTGTAATCAAAGCAGTACGTGGCGCAACTGGCCTAGGTCTTAAAGAAGCTAAAGCTCTAGTAGACGGCGCTCCAGCACCTCTTAAAGAAGGTGTTGAGAAAGCAGAAGCTGAAGCTCTTAAAGCTCAGCTAGAAGAAGCTGGTGCAACTGTTGCTGTTAAGTAATTATTGCATAGTTTCTTAGCCTAACGGCTAATTGGCTGGTGGTTTTTTAACCACCGGCCTTTTTGCGCTGTAGGGTATAGGCGAATTTTCCCGCTGTTTAAGCGCCTGATATCCATGCAAAAAACATTTCATTCTTACGAAATGAAATGTCACTACAGTAAACAGCTATATTAGTCACTGTCCCTTACCCCCCTTAAGTAACTAGGAGCGGGCGGACAGTTTGGGTCACTTATCAGCGAGCTGAGGAACCCCATGGTTTACTCTTATACCGAGAAAAAGCGCATCCGTAAGGACTTTGGTACTCGTCCACAAGTTTTGGACATTCCATACCTGCTATCGATCCAGCTCGATTCGTTCGACAAATTTATCGAACAGGATCCTGAAGGTCAATACGGTCTTGAAGCCGCTTTCCGTTCTGTATTCCCGATTCAGAGCTACAACGGCAATTCTGAGCTGCAATACGTTAGCTACCGTCTTGGTGAGCCAGTTTTTGACGTTAAAGAATGTCAAATCCGCGGTGTAACTTACTCAAAGCCACTACGTGTAAAACTACGCCTAGTTATCTTTGATAAAGACGCGCCAGCAGGTACTGTAAAAGACATTAAAGAACAAGAAGTCTACATGGGTGAAATTCCACTCATGACAGACAATGGTACCTTCGTAATCAACGGTACCGAGAGGGTTATCGTATCCCAGCTGCACCGAAGCCCAGGCGTGTTCTTCGACAGCGATAAGGGTAAGACCCACTCTTCAGGTAAAGTTTTATACAACGCACGTGTTATTCCTTACCGTGGTTCATGGCTTGATTTCGAGTTTGATCCTAAGGATAACTTATACGTTCGTATCGACCGCCGTCGTAAGCTACCAGCATCGATCATCCTTCGAGCACTAGGTAAGTCGACAGAAGAAATCCTAGATATCTTCTTCGAGAAAGTGAACTTCGAAGTGAAAGACCAAACTCTATTGATGGAGTTGGTTCCGGATCGTCTACGTGGTGAAACTGCGTCATTCGACATCGAAGCAAATGGTAAAGTTTACGTTGAGCAAGGTCGTCGCGTAACAGCTCGTCATATCCGCCAACTAGAAAAAGATGGTGTTGATCACATCGAAGTACCAGTTGAGTACATCGTAGGTAAAGTTGCATCAAAAGATTATATCAATGAAGCAACAGGCGAGATCATTGTTAACGCTAACCAGGAAATCAGCCTGGAAGCACTAGCGAACCTATCTCAGGCTGGCCACAAAGCGCTAGAAGTTCTATTCACGAACGATCTAGACCATGGTCCATTCATGTCAGAAACACTACGTATCGACAGCACGGTTGATCGTATTTCTGCATTGGTAGAAATCTACCGCATGATGCGCCCTGGTGAGCCGCCAACAAAAGAAGCTGCAGAAGCTCTATTCGAAAGCCTATTCTTCTCTGAAGAGCGTTACGATCTATCGACTGTTGGTCGTATGAAGTTCAACAGCTCTATCGGCCGTGAAGATGCTCAAGAGCAAGGCACACTTGATGAAACTGATATCATCGAAGTGATGAAGAAGCTGATCGCGATCCGTAACGGTAAGGGCGAAGTGGACGATATCGACCACCTAGGCAACCGTCGTATCCGTTCTGTAGGCGAAATGGCTGAGAACCAGTTCCGTGTAGGTCTAGTACGTGTTGAGCGTGCAGTTAAAGAGCGTCTAAGCCTAGGCGATCTTGACGCAATCATGCCTCAAGACTTGATCAACGCGAAGCCAATTTCTGCGGCAGTTAAAGAATTCTTTGGCTCTTCACAGCTTTCACAGTTCATGGACCAAAACAACCCGCTATCAGAAGTAACGCACAAGCGTCGTATTTCTGCATTGGGTCCTGGCGGTCTAACTCGTGAACGTGCTGGCTTCGAAGTACGTGACGTACACGTAACTCACTACGGTCGTCTATGTCCTATCGAAACGCCTGAAGGTCCAAACATCGGTCTGATCAACTCTCTATCTGCGTTTGCGCGTTGTAACGAGTACGGTTTCCTAGAGACACCATACCGTCGCGTTGTAGATGGCGTAGTAACAGACGAAGTAGATTACCTATCTGCAATCGAAGAAGGCCAATTCGTTATCGCACAGGCGAACGCTAAGCTAAACGAAGATGGTACTTTTGCAGATGAGCTGATCACAGCTCGTCAGAAAGGTGAATCTGGTCTACACCCTCGTGAGCACGCTCAGTACATGGACGTTGCGACAAACCAGGTTGTATCTATCGCTGCATCGCTTATCCCGTTCCTAGAACACGATGATGCGAACCGTGCATTGATGGGTGCGAACATGCAACGTCAGGCAGTTCCAACACTGAAAGCTGACAAACCGC
Organism: Vibrio sp. V42_P2S4T144; assembly: GCF_009904715.1. Lineage (NCBI taxonomy): Bacteria > Pseudomonadati > Pseudomonadota > Gammaproteobacteria > Vibrionales > Vibrionaceae > Vibrio > Vibrio sp. V42_P2S4T144. The sequence continues at coordinate 6,314 of NZ_WXWS01000300.1, forward strand.
TTGTTGGTACTGGTATTGAACGTAACGTAGCCGTTGACTCAGGTGTAACTGCAGTTGCTAAACGTGGTGGTGTAATCCAGTCAGTAGATGCTTCTCGTATCGTTGTTAAAGTTAACGAAGAAGAGCTAGTACCAGGTGAAGCTGGTATCGACATCTACAACCTGACTAAATACACACGTTCTAACCAGAACACATGTATTAACCAGCGCCCATGTGTGATGCCAGGTGAGCCTGTATCACGCGGTGACGTTCTTGCTGATGGTCCTTCAACAGACCTTGGTGAACTAGCGCTTGGTCAAAACATGCGTATCGCGTTCATGCCTTGGAACGGTTACAACTTCGAAGACTCGATCTTAGTATCTGAGCGCGTAGTTCAAGAAGACCGTTTCACGACTATCCACATCCAAGAACTGACTTGTGTGGCGCGTGATACTAAGCTTGGTTCTGAAGAGATCACAGCGGATATTCCAAACGTAGGTGAGTCTGCTCTGTCTAAACTAGACGAGTCAGGTATCGTTTACATCGGTGCTGAAGTTAAGGGTGGCGACATCCTAGTTGGTAAAGTTACACCTAAAGGTGAAACTCAGCTAACGCCTGAAGAGAAGCTACTACGTGCAATCTTCGGTGAAAAAGCATCTGACGTTAAAGATACTTCACTACGTGTACCTAACTCTGTATCAGGTACGATCATCGACGTTCAAGTCTTTACTCGCGATGGCGTAGAGAAAGACAAGCGTGCGCTTGAAATCGAACAGATGCAGCTTAAAGAAGCGAAGAAAGACCTAACTGAAGAATTCCAGATTCTTGAGGGCGGCCTTCTAAACCGTGTTAAAGCTGTATTGATTGAAGGCGGTTACTCTGAAGCGAAACTAGACACAACTGATCGTAAGAAGTGGCTAGAACTAACGCTAGAAGATGACGCACTACAAACTCAGCTTGAGCAACTTGCTGAGCAGTGGGATGAGCTAAAAGCCGACTTCGATAAGAAGTTCGAAACTAAGCGTCGTAAGATCACTCAAGGTGATGATTTAGCACCTGGTGTACTGAAGATCGTTAAGGTTTACCTAGCGGTTAAACGTCGCATTCAGCCTGGTGATAAGATGGCGGGTCGTCACGGTAACAAGGGTGTAATCTCTAAGATCAACCCTGTTGAAGACATGCCATACGATGAGAAAGGTCAGCCTGTAGACATCGTACTTAACCCACTGGGTGTACCTTCGCGTATGAACATCGGTCAGATCCTAGAAGTACACTTAGGTCTGGCAGCGAAAGGTATCGGTGACAAGATCAACCAGATGGTTAAAGAGCAGCAAGAACTAGCGAAATTCCGCGAGTTCCTACAAAAAGTTTACGATCTAGGCGACACTCGCCAGAAAGTAGACATTGCTTCTCTATCTGATGATGAAGTACGTACTCTGATCAAGAACTTGCGTGGCGGTCTACCAATCGCGACTCCTGTATTTGATGGCGCTCCAGAAGAGTCAATCAAAGCACTTCTTGAGCTAGCAGATCTACCAACATCAGGTCAGTTAACACTGTTTGATGGTCGCACAGGTGATGCGTTTGAGCGTCCTGTAACTGTTGGTTACATGTACATGCTGAAACTGAACCACCTTGTTGATGACAAGATGCACGCTCGTTCAACTGGTTCGTACAGCCTAGTAACTCAGCAGCCACTAGGTGGTAAAGCTCAGTTCGGTGGTCAGCGTTTCGGTGAGATGGAAGTATGGGCACTAGAAGCATACGGTGCTGCTTACACGCTACAAGAAATGCTAACGGTTAAGTCGGATGACGTTAACGGCCGTACTAAGATGTACAAGAACATCGTAGACGGTAACCACAGCATGGAACCTGGCATGCCAGAATCGTTCAACGTACTGTTGAAAGAGATCCGCTCGCTAGGTATCAACATCGAGCTAGAAGACGAAGAGTAATCCTTTTCTCTCTTGATGAAAGTCGAGAGAATCAAAGCGATTATTTGGAAGAAGGTGCTCACTTTAGCAAGTGAGCTCCTTTTAACTCCTTACAGGAGCTGATTGTGAAAGACTTATTAAACTTTCTAAAAGCACAGCATAAGACCGAAGAATTTGATGCAATCAAAATCGGTCTATCTTCACCAGACATGATCCGTTCATGGTCTTTCGGTGAAGTTAAAAAACCTGAAACGATCAACTATCGTACGTTCAAACCTGAACGCGATGGTCTGTTCTGTGCGCGTATCTTTGGTCCAGTTAAAGACTACGAATGTCTTTGTGGTAAGTACAAGCGCCTGAAGCACCGTGGTGTTATCTGTGAGAAGTGTGGTGTAGAAGTTACACAAACTAAAGTTCGTCGTGACCGTATGGGCCACATTGAACTGGCTTCACCAGTAGCTCACATCTGGTTCCTAAAATCGCTACCGTCTCGTATCGGTCTACTAATGGATATCCCTCTACGTGATATCGAACGCGTTCTGTACTTCGAAATGTACGTAGTAACAGAGCCTGGTATGACTGATCTAGAAAAAGGTCAGATGCTTACTGAAGAAGAGTATCTAGATCGTCTAGAAGAGTGGGGCGACGAGTTCACTGCTAAGATGGGTGCGGAAGCTATCAAGGACCTACTAGGTTCTATGGATATGCACGCTGAAGCAGAACAAATGCGTGAAGAGTTAGAGACAACAAACTCTGAAACTAAGCGTAAGAAAGTAACTAAGCGTCTTAAGCTGGTAGAAGCGTTCATCGCATCGGGTAACAACCCTGAGTGGATGATCCTAACTGTACTTCCAGTACTTCCGCCAGATCTACGTCCTCTAGTACCTCTAGATGGCGGTCGCTTTGCGACTTCTGATCTTAACGATCTATACCGTCGTGTGATCAACCGTAACAACCGTTTGAAGCGTCTTCTAGAGCTAGCTGCTCCGGACATCATCGTACGTAACGAAAAACGTATGCTGCAAGAGTCTGTTGATGCGCTACTAGATAACGGTCGTCGTGGTCGTGCGATCACAGGTTCTAACAAGCGTCCTCTGAAATCTCTTGCTGATATGATCAAGGGTAAACAAGGTCGTTTCCGTCAGAACCTTCTAGGTAAACGTGTAGACTACTCTGGCCGTTCTGTAATCACAGTAGGTCCATACCTGCGTCTACACCAGTGTGGTCTTCCTAAGAAGATGGCACTTGAGCTATTCAAACCATTCATCTACAGCAAGCTAGAGACTCGTGGTCTTGCGACTACAATCAAAGCTGCTAAGAAAATGGTAGAGCGTGAAGAAGCGGTCGTTTGGGATATCCTAGACGAAGTAATCCGTGAACACCCAGTACTATTGAACCGTGCACCTACGCTTCACCGTCTAGGTATCCAGGCGTTCGAACCAGTACTGATCGAAGGTAAAGCGATTCAGCTACACCCACTTGTTTGTGCGGCGTACAACGCGGACTTCGATGGTGACCAAATGGCGGTTCACGTACCTCTAACTCTAGAGGCACAGCTTGAAGCTCGTACTCTGATGATGTCGACAAACAACATTCTGTCGCCAGCGTCAGGTGATCCGATCATCGTACCTTCTCAGGACGTTGTATTGGGTCTGTACTACATGACTCGTGAAAAGATCAACGTGAAAGGTGAAGGCATGTACCTTTCTGGCCCAGAAGAGGCTGAGAAAGCATACCGCACTAAACAAGCTGAGCTTCACGCACGCGTTAAAGTACGTATTACAGAAACTGTTGTAGACGAAGATGGCAACAGCACTACAGAAACCAAGATGGTAGACACCACTGTTGGTCGTGCAATGCTATGGCAAATCGTGCCAGCTGGTCTACCGTACAGCATCGTTAACCAAAAGCTAGGTAAGAAGCAAATCTCTAACCTACTTAACGAGGCGTACCGTAAACTAGGTCTGAAAGACACAGTAATCTTCGCTGACCAAATCATGTACACAGGTTTCGCATACGCGGCACTTTCTGGTGTATCTGTTGGTATCGACGATATGGTTGTACCAGCAGCTAAGTACACTGAAATCGCAGAAGCGGAAGAAGAAGTACGTGAAATCCAGGAACAGTACCAATCAGGTCTTGTTACTGCGGGCGAACGCTACAACAAAGTTATCGATATCTGGGCATCGACCAACGACCGTGTTGCGAAAGCAATGATGGAAAACCTTTCTTCTGAAACGGTAGTTAACCGTGACGGTGAAGAGGAACAGCAAGAGTCATTCAACAGCATCTATATGATGGCGGACTCGGGCGCTCGTGGTTCTGCAGCACAGATTCGTCAGCTTGCGGGTATGCGTGGTCTGATGGCGCGTCCAGATGGTTCAATCATCGAAACGCCGATCACAGCTAACTTTAAAGAAGGTCTAAACGTACTTCAGTACTTTATCTCAACGCACGGTGCTCGTAAGGGTCTTGCGGATACGGCACTGAAAACAGCGAACTCGGGTTACCTAACGCGTCGTCTAGTAGACGTTGCTCAAGACGTTGTTGTAACTGAACATGACTGTGGCACTCACGAAGGTGTCGACATGATGCCTCACATCGAGGGTGGTGATGTTAAAGTTGCACTTTCTGAGCTTGCTCTTGGTCGTGTTGTTGCTGAAGACGTACTAAAACCTGGCACTGAAGACGTTCTTATTCCACGTAACACCCTGATCGATGAGAAGTGGTGTCAAATCATGGAAGAGAACTCAGTAGACAGCATGAAAGTGCGCTCTGTAGTAACGTGTGATTCTGACTTCGGTTGTTGTGCACAATGTTACGGTCGTGACCTAGCACGTGGTCACCTAGTGAACCAAGGTGAAGCAGTGGGTGTTATTGCTGCTCAGTCTATCGGTGAGCCAGGTACACAGCTAACGATGCGTACGTTCCACATCGGTGGTGCGGCATCGACAGCAGCGGCAGAGAACAGTGTTCAAGTTAAGAACAACGGTTCTATCAAGCTACACAACGCTAAATCTGTATTGGCTGATGACGGTAAGATCGTTATCACTTCTCGTGCGACAGAGTTAACTATCGTTGATGAGTTTGGTCGTACTAAAGAGAAACACAAACTGCCTTACGGTACGCTACTAAGCAAAGGCGATGGTGATACAGTTCAAGCTGGCGAAACAGTTGCAAACTGGGAAGCGCACACACTACCTATCATTACTGAGGTAGCAGGTCGCATCCAGTTCGTAGATATGATCGACGGTGTAACAGTATCTCGTCAAACTGATGACCTAACTGGTCTATCTTCAAGCGAAGTAACTGACCCAGCAGCTCGCCCTTCAGCAGGTAAAGATATGCGTCCAGCTATCAAACTTGTTGACGAGCAAGGTAACGATGTAATGATCCCTGGTACTGATATGCCAGCTCACTACTTCCTACCTGGTAAAGCGATTGTGAACATCGAAGATGGCGCAGCAGTAGGTGTTGGTGCAACACTAGCACGTATTCCTCAGAAGTCTGGCGGTAACAAAGATATCACCGGTGGTCTTCCACGAGTTGCTGACCTATTTGAAGCACGTAAGCCGAAAGAGCCTGCAATCCTTGCTGAGCACACAGGTACTGTGAGCTTTGGTAAAGAGACGAAAGGTAAACGTCGCCTAGTGATCACACGTGAAAGCGGTGAAGCTTACGAAGAGATGATTCCTAAGCATCGTCAGTTGAACGTATTCGAAGGTGAAAAAGTTGAACGTGGTGATGTGATCGCAGATGGTCCAGAGTCTCCACATGACATCCTACGTCTACGTGGCGTACACGCGGTAACGCAGTACATTGCTAACGAAGTACAGGAAGTTTACCGTCTACAAGGCGTTAAGATTAACGATAAGCACATTGAAACTATCGTTCGTCAGATGCTACGTAAGTGTACTATTACTCACTCTGGTGACTCTGAGTTCCTACCTGGTGAACAGATTGAGTACTCACAAGTTAAGATTGCTAACCGTAACCTAGAAGCTGAAGGCAAAGAGCCTGCACGTTTCGAACGTGAACTACTAGGTATTACTAAAGCATCTCTAGCGACTGAGTCGTTCATCTCTGCGGCATCGTTCCAGGAGACAACTCGCGTACTAACAGAAGCTGCGGTTTCTGGTAAGCGTGATGACCTACGTGGTCTGAAAGAGAACGTAATTGTTGGTCGTCTGATCCCTGCTGGTACTGGTTTCGCATACCACCAAGAGCGTCAAGCTAAACGTTCTGAAGCGCAAGATGGTCCTTCTGCTGAGCAAGCAACGGATAACCTAGCGGCACTTCTAAACGCTGGTTTCTCTTCTGAAGAGTAAGTCATATAACGAGTAATCGTTAAAAGCTTAAGAAAAAGGCACCTTCGGGTGCCTTTTTAGTTTTTTATACTACTTTGTTCTTCCGGTGGGATTTTCGATAAAGCTAGAAACAAAAAAGACCGACGATGATCGTCAGTCTTTTCTCTCACTCTATTTCTGAATGTTTGCAAATACTAAGCTCCAGGTGGCATAGACAGGCTTTCTGCGATTTGCTGTATCAGATAGTCCTCGACTTCAAAGCGAGTCTCAAGAATTTCTCCAATGAGACACATATCAGAATCGAAATCATTTAATTCATCATCTTCAGTCACTTCTGAGTACTTATCGTTAAAGTTCAATAATGGTTCAGTCGTTAGAACAATTTGACCATAGGTTTGATTGATCTCATTAGTCACGACAAAGCCGGTTGCTTTCCAACGGTCCATAACCATGTCATAAATTTTAAAGTGGCCTTCGGAGATGTAATCAACGAGGTGCTGACAGAAATCCTGCAGTTCGGAAGGAGATGGGAGTTCAATAACATTGGTTTTCGAACAAGGTTGCAGCGCTGCAAGCTTACAATATTCAACAATCAGGGATTGTCGTGTCTCTAACCAGTGATCAATGAC
>NZ_WXWS01000522.1:0-12956 GCF_009904715.1 Vibrio sp. V42_P2S4T144
ATTTTGACGAAAAGTCTAAATTATATACCATCAAAAAATATGAAAGCCACGTTAACGACAACTCACCAATAGGTTTAGTTGAGAAAGAGGAATTCGATAAATATTCCGATTTTGAAAAGAAACTGGAATTAAATAGTGCTTTTTTAAATTCAACTGAAGTGAGTGATTTATTCTACAACTTACTAAGTATGATAAAATAATAACTAAAAATCAAAAACTTAAAAAGTACGATTATGCTCAAGTAGCTTCGATATGCCTGACTCGAAAGAGTACGTTGTTTTACGAAACAAATTACGATTTGAATGAAGCACATCTAAGTTACTTGGGTATAAACGGCGATGTATTGTTAATCAGCTTTCAAAAGAGAGTGACGTTTGCGATTAACTACTTTGGTCTTAACGAAGCTCAATTTGATGCTTTTCAGACCAAATTCGCAAATCATCAAGAATCTTAAGTGCGGTACGGCCGAACTCTGTTAGTTCATAGCTGACTGCAATTGGGCGGTCGCTGATCACTTTACGCACCACCATACCTTCCGCTTCTAGCTCTTTAAGACGTTGGTCGATCATCTTTTTACTTGCACCGCCTAGCATGCGTGCTAAGTCATTGAAACGAACTGGGCCGTCTTTCAAATGATAAATCAGAGAACCTTTCCATTTACCACCAATTAGACGCATCCCTTTCTCGATAGCACATGGCTCCGCACATACGTTCGCCACTGACTTACGACCTTTGCTATCTACACTGATTCTGCTTTCCACAATACACCTCAAGATACGCACTTAATCTAGGTAACGAAAAGTAAGCTAGATACATTTAGTGCTTTAGAGTAATAAAAACGTCACCTCGCCGCAAACAAATAAAAATGGACCGCATGTAGCAGTCCATCTCAATTCATCATTCAGTTCGCACTATCTTTCTAAAAGGATTAGAAGTTTTCGTTAATGTGCGCTTCGAAACGAACAAAATCGTTTTCGATATCTGCGTTCTTCATCACGTCGTAACAAGCGAATGTAGGCAGTGCTGACATACCAAAGAAGCGGAAGTTAGCATGCATGTGGAACATCAAATCGTCCACGCCTTTACCTTGGAATAGGTATTCGCTCTCATCATCAAACGATTCTTCTGGCGCGTTGAATGTCAGTGACAGCATGTATTTGCTGTTGGTTTGAGTGCCGCCTGTACCATAGTTTTTCTTTGGTTCTTCTGCGCTACGGCCATCGAATGCACATAGTGCGCCGCCCATACCCGCAGTAAACACTTCGTCCATGTATTTTTTGAATGACCAAGGCACAGACATCCAGTTGATTGGGCTTTGGATGATCACGCGATCAGCCCACTCAAAGTGTGCGAGTTGCTCATCTACGTTGATCTCATCTTGCATTGTCACAACGCGAACCTCATGGCCTTTTGCTTGCAGAAGCGTCTGTGCTTTGTCGACAAGAGAAGCATTTAGACGACCTTCTGAATATGGTGATGGTTCGTGTGCATTGATGATCAGTACGTTGCTCATGGGATTACCTTTAAATAAGTTCACAAGATGACGCAGTAACCATTGTGCGTCGGATGTGGTTTATTATGGTAACCTAGGAATATAGTGCAATTAGTTAACTTTTAGTAACCTACTTAAATTTTGATTATATTACTGTTTTTAAAAGAGATATTTTTTCAACTTTTTATTCATCGTTATTTCCCGATTAATTTTTTCATCGATTTGTTGCATCTTCCACAGAGCAGGCGTACACTTTATCGCAATTCGACGATTAACTATTAAGGCCAGCGAATGAGTGATAAGTGCAATGACACGTGCGAAGTTGTTTTTCAGACAACACAACAACAGCTCGAGAAAGAACAAACTCTAGCAGCACAAGCAAAAGCTTTGTCACATCCAGCACGTTTGCGCATTCTGCATATCCTGCACACGCTCGATACCATGGGAGGTTGTTTGAACAGTGATTTGGTTTCTGAACTCGGTCTTGCGCAATCTACTGTTTCCGAGCACTTGCGCATTCTAAAGCAAGCTGGCTTTATCAGCGCCGAGCCAAACCCACCTAAGGTGTGTTACCGCATTCAACGCGACGCATTTGATCAGTTCAATCTAGGATTTTCCAAGTTATTTGATTAATGCCCTTTGCACGCTGGTCAGGCGTGCAGAGATAAACTATACCTTTAACTATCGCCTTTCGACGATAAACGAATAAGAGAACACTATGACTACTCAAGTTTTAAATAGTGCCAGCGACAAAATGAGCTTCTTGGACCGTTACCTAACGGTGTGGATTTTTGTTGCAATGGCAATCGGTGTAGGTATTGGCGCAGCGTTCCCTCAAGTTGCTGAGTGGAACGAGTCAATGTCAGTTGGTAGCACAAACATACCGCTAGCGATTGGCTTGATTTTGATGATGTACCCGCCACTCGCAAAGGTGAACTACAACCTGCTAGGCACAGTGACGAAAGACAAAAAAGCGATCACGCTGTCTTTGGTCATGAACTGGATTGTCGGCCCTATTTTGATGTTCATCCTTGCATTGACTTTCCTAGGTGATCATCCGGGTTATATGGTTGGTATCATTCTGATCGGTCTTGCTCGTTGTATTGCGATGGTATTGGTATGGAACGATATCGGTGGCGGTAACAAAGAATACGGCGCAGCCCTAGTTGCACTAAACAGCGCTTTCCAAATCGTGACTTACAGTGTGATGGCATGGTTATTCATCACTGTATTACCACCAGTCTTTGGTTACGAAGGTTTCGTGGTTGATATCTCGATGATGGACATCGCGGAAAGCGTTCTGATTTACCTTGGTATCCCATTCCTAGCGGGCTTCCTAAGCCGTAAATGGCTGGTCGCTGCGAAAGGTGAACAATGGTACAACGACGTGTTCATCCCACGCATTTCACCAATTACGCTTATCGCCCTACTTGCGACCATCGTACTGATGTTCAGCTTGAAAGGTGAAATGATTCTTGAACTGCCAATGGATGTATTCCGTGTAGCAATTCCACTGGCCATTTACTTCGTGTTGATGTTCTTTGTCAGCTTCTTCGTTGGTAAGAAAATGGGTATCGACTACGATAAAAACGCATCGATTGCCTTCACGGCAACGGGCAACAACTTTGAATTGGCAATTGCGGTTTCTATCGCGGTGTTTGGCCTAAACTCAGACCAAGCTTTTGCTGGTGTCATTGGCCCGCTGATCGAAGTGCCTGTATTGATTGCTTTGGTGAATGTAGCATTGCGAATGAAAGCCAAATATTATGGCTAACCTAAAAAGCACAAAAAATACAAAAGCGGTAAACATTAACTCACTACCGTTTTAATATACTCGCTGGGCGTTAGGCCGAACTTACTTTTAAAGCGTTGGCTAAAACGCCCCTCTGACTGATAACCACACAACTGTGCGAGCAGCGCAACGTTATACGAGCCATTTTGCATCAAGTAAAGTGCGTGATTTAAGCGCACTTCTGCCAATACTTCGCGATACTGGGTACCTTCTTGTTTCAGTTTTCGTATCAATGTTGCTCGGCTCATAGCAAAGTGCCCCGCGACCATATCTAATGGATGCTCCTCCCCTGGAGAGCGCGATAAGTAACGACTAAGTTTCTGACTAAAAGAGATATGTGAACTCGAGAACAACCGATGCAATAACCCTCTCTCAGCTAGCTGCTGATATAGGCCCATAATCCAATAGCGTTGTGTCGCTTCACTTAAGCTTTCCCGCTCAAACGAAAACAAAGCATTTAACGTCGCTTGCAATGCTTTATCTGTCTCAACAACGGGTACATAGTTTCCTAATGCGTTGCTCATGCTTAGCTCCAACATTTCATCGCTAGGCACACAGTGAAAACTGAACATTCGAGAAAGAAATCGCCCTTGTAGAGGAAGATTTTCAAAATTTAGGGATGCATTTGCTTCACAAAGCATGATATTTGGATGATGGATGTCGAGTATTTCGTCTTTCCAGAAAAGATGTTTACTCCCCTTAACAATCTGAATAATGCTTGGGGAGTGAATCCTGACATTACGAAGCTTCTGCTGCTGCTCCGCACGAAACAGCGTAACCTGATATTGGTGACCCATTCTCTCCCCTTATATTCAATTATCGCGTGTAAGTCGTGGTTAATGTCGCTTTACCCAAAGCAACACTATTCAAAGTAAACCCTACAATGGCTGGTGGCGTGTTTTCATCCAAATTCAGTTCTTCAGTTGGCAATGCCCACACCGTAAACTGGTAACGATGCATCCCATCATTCTTTGGAGGACATGCGCCGCCGAACCCCGTTGTGCCGTAGTCAATACGAGATTCTTTGCCGCCTAACTTGTTCATATCAATGCCTCGAGGCAGCTCGCTAACGGTGGATGGAATATTAAACGCTATCCAATGCCAAAAACCACTGCCTGTTGGCGCATCGGGGTCATACACGGTGATCGCAAAACTTTTTGTGCCCTTTGGAGCTTCTTTCCACATCAATTGTGGTGATTGATTCCCGCCATCACATCCCCAACCAGAGTATTCAAATGTCTTCGCCATCGGGTGGCCTTCTTGAATATCTCTACTCACGAGTTCAAATGCATGGGCAGAACCGACCGCAAAAACACTCAATGCCAAAACTGATTTGTAGATCGCTTTCATGTTTTTCTTCCTTTCAATGAATTCAACACTAGTGTAAGTACCCAGCAGTCCGAATCCTTGTCAGTAAGTATCAAAAAACACAAAATAATCTATAATTTTGACACTTTAAGATTCTAACACAAATTTCTTACTCTCTTAATTGCACTTGGTTTATGCTAATTAATCGCTCACGGAACAAGGAAGGAAAATGGAATTGGATATCTACGTGGTGGACGCCTTCACCGATACGCAATTCAAAGGCAACTCAGCAGCGGTGATACCGTTAGAGGAATGGCTAGCCCCAGAATTGATGCAAAATATCGCGACAGAAAACAACTTGTCGGAAACGGCTTTTCTAAAATCCATTGGCGCAAACCGATATGAGATTCGTTGGTTCTCTCCGATTACTGAAATCGATTTCTGTGGACACGCAACACTGGCCTCTTCGTTAGTTCTGTTTGATGAGTTTGGCATTAATGGCACGATTGAATTTCATACTCTGGAAGTAGGGACCCTCACCGTAGAGAAGAATGCGCAAGGTAAGATCGAGATGACGTTCCCTGCTCGTCCTCCAAAAGCCGTTTCTGATATTCCCTCGGCATTGATTGATGGCCTAAGTTGCGATGTGGAACGCGTACTGCTTAGCCCTCAAGCGTATTTCGTGGTGGTCGGCAACCAGCAGGAGGTACTTGAGGTTCAATACCGTTCAGAGCACCTCAAGACACTCGCTCCTTACGATGTGGTCGTTACCGCAAAAGGCGATCAACAAGACTTTGTATCGCGTTACTTTTGGCCTGCTAATGGTGGTGACGAAGACCCAGTAACCGGCTCGATTCACGCTGGATTAGCACCGTTCTGGGCAGAAGCGTTAGGCAAAACATCACTGATCGCTTACCAAGCTTCTCAGCGCGGAGGCATTTTGCACTGTGAAGTAAACGGCGAACAAGTAAGAGTATCTGGCGACGGCGTGCTCTACATGAAAGGCAAGATTTTTGTGTAGACCTTTAGTTTGTCTTTAGCATTAGCCCAATAAAACAAAGCCCAGCGTTATTGAGCTATATAACGCTGAGCTTGATGGTTTAAGTAGAGTGATGTCGAACTACTGGAACTTCTCACCCGCAGCAGCAACAAACGCCATTTCTACCAACAGTTCAGGGTTCGCCAATTCAACTTTGACGCAAGCACGGCTTGGTGCACAGCCCTCAGGGAACCACGCATCCCATACTTCGTTAAGGGCATCAAAGTTAGCAAAATCCGTCACGTAAATCGTCACAGATAGAATGCGCGATTTATCGCTATCAACACTGGCTAGCATTTGCTCAGCTTGGTCGAAAATCTGTTGTACTTGCCCTTTCATATCTGCAGTTGTATCTGCTTCTGCTACCTCAACAAAGTTGGCTATGCCATTAAATACCGTTACATCTGACCAACGTTTGCATGGATTAATACGATGAATTGTCATGTTATTTCTCTTAATTACGGCTTCTCAACCAAACACACAGGCGCACCGATGTCGCACGAATATCCGGTTGGAGTGATAGCGCCAGTTTCCGGATTCCTGTGAAAGCTAGCGACATTATGTGAATGTTGATTAGCAACGAGCATCCACTGCCCGTCACGGGATAAAACAAAATCTCTTGGGAACGCGCCACCACAATCGGACGCGGCAATTTGAACCGGAGTATTACTCGTTACATCAAATGTACTGATCAGATTTTGCGCGCGGCATGAGACATAGACAAAGCGCTCATCCGCAGAGAGACGAATAGCAGACGCCGCTTCTTTGTTCTCTTCATCGGCTAGCAGTTTAACTTGCTGAGTCAGATTCCATTGTCCGTTTTGCTTGCGAAGTACCACCAGCGTTTCAGACAATTCGCAAACAACGTACGCGACAGATTCATCACGATTGAAGACCAAATGACGAGGCCCAGAACCAGCAGGCACAGCGATGCTTTGAGAAAGTGAAAACTCAACTGTCTCACCATCATTGTCGTAGTCATAGAAGTGAACACTGTCTGTGCCTAAATCGACCACAGCCAATTGAGCGGAATGCTCTAGAAAAGTGACTTGATGGGCATGAGGGAAAGTTTGACGGTCAATATTGGGACCATTGCCTTCTACATACAATTCTGCAATGGATTTCAATGGCTTACCTTTCTCATCAAATTGGTAAACACTTACATTGCCGGAACCGTAGTTTGCAACAGCGAGTAACTCATCTTTAATGTCGATATGGCAAGGGTAGTCCCCTTCAATTGGCAATCCATAGCTGTCTATTTTTTCAGCAAATATCAGCTCTGCACCTTCCAAGCGATCGACTTCATTAAAGGTATATAAACCCTCTCCTTTGAGCGCAAGGTAAGAAGGGTTACGAATCGTTTTTACCGCTTCTGGCACATGTTCATTGGTGAGCGTTAATGCAACAGTAGCAGTATCGAGAGAAACACACGCAATGCCCTGACTTTGGCTTGGTGAATCGGTATAGGTGCCTACATAAAAATGTAAGTGACCATTTACTATCATGAGAAACCTTTAGGAGATAAAAGAGTGCTTAACCGATAAGATGCCGCCTGCGTTACCAGACGGCAATCCCTTTTAGTTATCAATCGGTTAAAGTGTGAAGCAACTGCTCGGTTGGTACTACGATGGCGACAATCGTTTCATCAAAAATAATCGCATTTTCATTGATGGTGCGTTGATACGCTTCAGCGTCAGATTGGCTAATGTCACTGCCCTGCTTGGTGAGCTCAATTAAGGTTAAACCTAAATCGGCAACTTTGATTGCGGCTTCTGCAACTGGCACCGTTTCTACCGACGCCACGTTGGCCGCGAAAATAGGTTTGGCTTGCTGCGCTGCTAACTTAACGCTTTGATAATGCATCGCTAACGCATCCAACGCAGCTTTATCACCTTGAGCATAAGCCGCGACCAAGTCTTTCATCTTATACACTGCTAGGCTTTCTACTGGCAGTGCATCCGCGAAGCGGTTTAGTCGCTCATACTGGTTGTACAAATCGCCTTTATTTGGCGTAGAGATCCACTTCTCCCAATGACGAGCGTAGTATTGAGCCGGCTCGATGTACTTCGCTAACGTTTGTAGCGGCGTTTCATCTGCACCATTAGCAAGACGTTTCAACATCATATGGGCGTCAGCATGATGGCGTAGACCAAGTGAAATCTCAGACCATGTATCCATCACCTTCATGCGCTTGTACATGCTGCGCTCATCGGTCAGTTCTTGACTCGACCATAGACGCTCTGCAATCGCGTAGCTTCGTGGCCATAAGCGTTGCTCGATGGTCATTGAATCGAGGTTCTCACCCCAAATGGTGATTTCTCCGCCTAAGATCAAATGCTGTTCTTTCTCGGTCAGTTCAGCTGGATAGCCGCCATTCGGCTCAGGAATGACACTCCCTGCCATATCACTGCTCGCGACCAATTCTCCAGTCGCAGGCCAACGCACATTGCCAATCAATTGGTAACTGGTGTCTTTCAACTTGCCGTCTGCAAAGTCATAGTTGAATTCGGTGTAAGACATAAAGTTATCGAAGTGGCCTTTAAACTTCACACCCGGCACGTACTCGATGATGAACACCTCTTCACGAGACTTGCCGTTGTAATCGGTAAACGCACGGTAGCTGCCGTCTGTCGCTTCAATAATGGTTAGATTACCTGTACGTGGACCACCTTTGTTGCGTGGTTTCACCCAATCATAAGTCGCGAATTTCTCACCTTGATGAAGTTGGTCATCAACGGTGATTCCTTTCGGCATTGGGTCATTGCGATAGTGGTAACTGGTTGGCTGCGGCTGGTCTAGGTAATAGCCTGTTGAGAGAATGCCTTGGTAGCCCTCTTTGGCTGCTCGACCTATACTGTCGTGCCCTTGCCAACTTTGAATCACAATCGAGGTTGGAAGGTCTTTGTGCCAGATTTCATCCCAGCCAGTCATCTTCTTGTCGCGCTGTTCCAGCATCTGTTCAACCTTGGTGTTCAGATACGATTGAAGACCACGTTCACCATCCAGGTTGTTGTCTTTGATGAACTGTTGAATCTTCGGGTTGTCTTTCCACTGTTGGTAATTTGGTTCATCCCCGCCGATATGAAAGTACTCATCTGGGAAGAGCTCAACCACTTCGTCAAACACGCTCGCCAGCATCTTATAGAGTTCGGGATTGGTCGGGTCCATTAACGGCTCAAACACACCCCAGCCACGTTGATGCGGATAAGATTGCTCACCCATACCAGACATTAATTCAGGGTAAGCGTGCGCTACTGCCGAAGCATGTCCCGGCAAAGAGATTTCAGGGATAACTCGAATGCCAAGGTTACGCGCGTAATTCACCACATAGCGGATTTCATCTTTAGTGTAGTAATCACCATCTGCGGTGTCTTGCCACAGTTTTTGGTAATTATCGAGCTGGATACGAATCGCTTGGTCATCCCAAATATGCCAATGGAAGACGTTCATTTTTGCTGATGCCATCGCATCGAGTTGACGAAGAATCACATCAAGTTCGATAAAGTGACGGGAAGTATCGTAAGAAACGCCACGCCAAGGAAAACGTGGCTCATCTTGAATCGACACCGCAGGCACAAAGTAGCCAGTCGCGTCCGTAGTCACTAACTGCAAGAGGGTTTCTAAACCATGGAAAGCACCGTAAGGGCGTTCAGACCGAATGATGATCTGACCATTACGCGATTCAAGTTGGTACGATTCATCGCTGTTAATGTCTTGCACCTCTGACTTGGGCGCATTACGAATATCAATCACCAGAGTCGCATCTTTTTCCGACTCGGCATGCCAGTTCAACATCGGTAAGCCGGTTTGACGATATAGACGATCCATGGTGCGCTTTGCGTTGAACTGCACGCGCGGTGAATCGTAGCCTTTGATGTAAATGCTAAAGGATTTATCCAGTGTGACTTTACCCTGCCCCAACTCTACATTTTGTGGGTAAGGCATTAGGTTAAGATCGTTGTTGGGAGTCATCGCCATCGCTGCCGTTGGAATTGAAATTAAGCCTGAAATGAGTAGTGCTAATGTACCTTTGTTCATCCGTGCCATCCTGTTGTTGTTATTATTGTTCAACCCAAGTCACGCTATTTAATGGGGTCTGGTGACTTGGGTAAAAGAGCTCTGTTTGAGTTACGCAACCAGCTCTACTGCTTCACGAACCAGCTTGCCAATTTCGTCCCACTGTTCGCTTTCAATTAAGCTCGGTGCCACCATCCAAGTGCCACCGCAACAAACCACACGGTCGATGGCTAGGTAATCATTGACGTTGCTCTTACCGATACCGCCTGTCGGCATCAGACTCACATCAACATAAGGTGCGAGTAGCGACTTCACCATCGCGATACCACCGCTCGCTTCTGCCGGGAAGAATTTGAGGAAGTTCAAACCCAACTCTAGTGCTTGCTCAACCTGACTTGGGTTATTGACACCCGGTACGATTGGCATGTTGATTTCTTGGCAGCGACGCACGGTATTTGGGTTCAACCCCGGCGCGACAATAAACTCTGCACCCGCGTCTTTTGCTTGGGTAATCTGCTCTGGCGTCAGTACCGTGCCAGCACCGATGCACATTTGCGGGTAAGCATCGCGCATGGCTTTAATCGCATCGGCAGCGGCTTCTGTTCGAAACGTCACTTCCGCAACTGGCAGACCGTTTTCTACTAACACTTTCGCCAGTGGAATCGCGTGCTCAACCTTATTGATTTGAATAACAGGAATAACTTTGAATTGCTGAAGTTGCTTAATCATTGTTTGGGACATAATACGTTCTCGGAAATTATCGAATTAGATGATTCATGGCGTCGTTTGGAATGATCGCGCCAGGATATTGAATAACGGTTGCTGCTAGTGCGTGACCGAGTTGGGCAGACTGCTCACAGCTTTGTCCGGTCAATCGTCCTGCAAGGTAACCAGCAGCAAATGAATCGCCGGCGGCACAGGTGTCGATTACTTTGACAACCTTCTCGGCGGCTACGTAAGCGCTTTGCTTGTCGTCACCTTGCGACCAAACCAGTTTGCAAGGCTCACAGCCACGTTTAATCACGATTTCTTGGCAACCAAAGCGAAGGCTGCGCTGCTCAGCGCTTTCCTCTTCACCCCATACCAAGACATCATCGTCTTCAGTGATAAGCGCAATGTCGACTAAAGGTAGAATTTGGCTGTACCAATGCTTTGCCTCTTGTGCAGACCAAAGTTGAGGACGGAAGTTATTATCGAAGATAACCTTGCCTCCAGCTTGTGAGAACTGATTTAACGCCTTTTTAAGCCTTACTTTGCTATCGTCATTTAGAATCGCAATGCTGATGCCACTCAGATAGAGATAATGCAGCTCTCGGTTCGCAATCGCGGCTTCTAATTTGTTGAGCGAAGAGGTAGAGAAGTAACTTTTAACGGCTGCGCTGTCACGCCAATAAAGAAAGCTGCGTTCGCCTTCTTGGTCAGTCTGCACCATGTACAAACCCGGAAGCTGAGCTGGGAAGATCTCGACAAGATCAGTCGCAATGCCTTCTTGTTGCCAGTTTTCCAGAAGCACTTGAGAAAGTACGTCCTCCCCAAGACCGGTCGCGTAAGACACTTGGACAGGTTGTTGAGCCGTTAGTCGAGAGAGGTAAAGTGCGGTATTGAGCGTGTCGCCACCAAAGCCTTTGCGAATTGGGTCGCCGCTCAGTTCAATCATGCATTCGCCAAAGAAAGCAATTTTAGTCTGGGATGAATCGGTCATCGTTCACCTACTTTGGAAAAATTTAGAATGGTGGCTCGGGGGAGCCACCAGTTTGTCAGGAGCTTATGAGCGAGTTTCTGTTCGAGCCGGAAACTCTCTGCTGTTAAGCGTTTTGATTCGCCGCTGTTGCGCGGTTTTGTAGAGAAGCGTCTTCTTCTAGAACGCCTTTGTCAGACAGTTCCATTTCCATCAGAGCACGCTCATCATCGAGGATTGCTCGTGCCATTTCTGGTGACACTTGGTTAGCTGGAGTCACTAGGCTCACTGCCACGCCTGCTGTTAGGGCAAACAAACAAGATGGAATGACTGGGTTGCCCCAGAAAGCGGTTAGGTCTGGGCTCATCATTACAGCAAATGAAGCGATGGACGCACCTGCCAATGTTGCCAATGCACCTTGCCAGTTGTAACGCTTCCAGAAGCGACCCAACATACCGCACACGAACATGCCAGACATAACTGTCGAGATCATCTTAGTGATGTAGCTAATGATGTCGTTAGACGTTAGCGCGAACAGCAATGCACAACCGATCACTACAACCAAAGCCAAGCGAGAGTAATTCAACATGGATTCTTTGTTTGGCACGCGGCCGGTGAACATTACGTACACATCACGCAGTAAGATAGACACGCCCGCAATCGCATCGGAACTCGCACTCGACATGGTTGCTGATAGACCTGCAATCAGAACGATAAGACCAACACCTACTGGCAATACCGTTGCCGCGATGTATGGGAAAGCAAAGTTTGCGTTGTTCAGTTCAGGGTCAATCGCATGCGCCGCCATACCAATGACTGCTGGAATGATAGAGAAGAACAAATACAGCACACCAGAAGCCACGAATGAACGGCGGATGGTTGATACGTCTTTACCTGAGTAGATACGCTGGCGGAATGAAGGGGTTGCAAGTACACCCACACCAATCACAACAGCAAGAGAAACCGCTGGGATTAAACCAAGCTTATCAATCGCAAGGAAGCTAACCGCTTCTGGGTCCATGGCAGAGTAAAGGTTGTCTAAGCCGCCAATGTGCTGCACCGACAGTACAGCCATTAGGATGAAGCCAACAAACAAGATGATAGCTTGAATGGTATCAGTCCAAACCACCGCGGTGTAGCCGCCAATAACCACGTAAATGGTAAACGCTGCTGCGATGATCATCTTCGCAGTGCTCAGCTCAATATCGGCAATCCACGCTAGGTACATACCACCACCAAGGATATGTGCGCCCAACCAGCCAATAGAAGCGATAAAGATAAGCAGACCAACCACGTTCTTCACGATGCGGTTTGCACCTACGTAGTATGCGAGCTCTTCACTCATGGTCATAAAGTTGAGTTTACGAACTGGCGCAAACCACAGCGCCAATAACAAGATACCAATTGCGCCGCCAATGCCATAAAGCGCACCAGCCCAACCGTTTGAGTAACCAAAGCCAACCGCGCCCATACTAGAGCCCGTGCCAACCATGGTTGCTACTGTGGTACCTAATACGAGGAACAGAGGTAAGCCTCGACCACCGAGTAGAAAGTCTTCACCTGATTTTTGGTTGCGAGAGACAAACCATCCCAACCAAATTAAAAATAAGACATACGCACCGAAGCCGGT
>NZ_WXWS01000033.1:0-12720 GCF_009904715.1 Vibrio sp. V42_P2S4T144
TGACAATTTGTGGAGAGATGGCTGAGTGGTTGAAAGCACCGGTCTTGAAAACCGGCATACGTTAATAGCGTATCTAGGGTTCAAATCCCTATCTCTCCGCCACTATTAAGAAGCCTCGCTAGAAATAGCGAGGCTTTTTTCATTTCCGCACATCTTTATTACTCTATCTGTGCTTGCCAAAAATCAATTCCATATGCGATCTACTTTTCGACAAAGTAATATTGGTATCGGTCTTGGTTGTGACGTTTTGATTTTTGCTAAGAAGTGCAGTTGCCTCTAAAGCTGTTCATCCTCATCACTGCATGCTGTCCCGATAAGGTTGTTGGAGATGCTTTGTTAAGGTGTTGAACCATCTATTGCCTTATCGTTCTCTTAAAGCACTACCATTGCTTCTCTAGCCCCTTTTACTGGATAGACCGAACAAATAAGCATACTCAAATAGCCACTGTTTCACTGATGTATCTTTTTGTTTTACTCAGTCTAGCGACGCGTGTGCTCTATTGCCTAAATCTAGCTACGTCTTAAAACCATACATCAACAGGCTAAAGTTACGTATTCCTGCATCTTTTAAAATTGTTTTGGATTCTGCTGGAATGACAGGATCAGAGTAGTCAAAAGAGAAGAGGAAAGTGAAACGATAGTGAGTTGCTAGGAAGTTGAGAACTACTTGGGAGCCAATGAATTGGATAAACATATTGATGACTAAGGACTGAAGGGTTAATAGCAGGCAATAAAAAAGCCGACAGGTAAGCTGTCGGCTTGGTTAGGTCATCTTAAGTTAGTCATTCTGTACGAGCGTGAGAGCTTTACGAGAGACTTCGTGAGCAGCTTTGGTTAGATTTTGCTTCTCTAGTGTGTCTGCTAGGAATGCATAGTCAGAGACGTCAGAGCGAAGCTTTAAGGCGATCTCAAAGTGATCCTGGGCTTCTTGCCACTTCTCTTGACAGAAATAGAAGTGCGCTAATGCGCTATGGGCAGCGGCGTTATCCGGTTCTTTCTTCACTACGCCCTCTAAGAAGACCACGACAGGGTGGGTATCTGGCAGATTTAGATCTGGCAGTAGTTGATAAAGCTCTGGGGCAGGTTGTTTTTTTAATGCTTCTTTTAGCACGGTAAAGGCTTCTGCATCAGCTTTTCGAGTGATGAGTTCTCGAGCAAAACAGGCAACGAGGTGTGTGTCTTGTTTAACTTTACGTGAGAGACTATTCCAATGAGAGATAAGCCCTTCGCTACCTTGTTGTTGCGCTACTTCATGGAGTAAGCCGCACTGCGCCTTTTGAATCAGCTCTGCATGTTCTTCTTCCGTGATGAGTTTTGCTTTGGTTAGTTGTGGCAAGAGGTCAATAAGAGGTTGCCACAACTTTAGCTGCATGTACGTTGTTTTCAGCAAGTTCAATACAATAGAGTTACTCGCATACTGACTTTTTAACGATTGCAAGGTATCGAAAGCGGACTCGAACTCGTTGTCGCGGATAAATTGTTTCGCTCGAGTCAGTTCTACTGCGAGATGGGCGTTCTCTTGTTGGCTCGCTAGCTCTAGATAGTGATCTCGTTTTGCTTTATCACCTTGGCCTTGTGCGGCTTCAGACGCAACCAAGTAGCAAAGCAGCGGCATATCGTGATGATTTGCCCAGCGAGTTACTTTCTTCTCAGCACCTTTCCAGTCACCTTCTAGAAGTTTAATAATGCCTTCATTGGTGTATCGGCGGGAATGGCGCATTTTGCGAACACTGAAGTAGTTCCATGTTGTAGAACTAGCATAAACTAACTTCTTAATCAGGTACTCAAGCAGAAAAAGACCTGCGAGTGCAGCGATAACGAAAACCACTAATGTCGTTACGCTCATCTCGATCGTTTTCTCGGCAATGGAGATGAGTACATAGCCTTGCTGACCAGAAAACTGGGTGCCAACAAATAGTCCTGCGCCTAGTACAACAAATAGGAAAATAAGACGAAACATTACTTATCCTCCATGCCAGTCATCGTTGTGACTTCACGACGTAGGCGTTCACGGATGACATCTGATAGTTGAGACTGACTTTGCAGTTTTGTTGGGTATTCCACTTGAATATTTTGCTGACTTAGCAGGTTAACCGTTTTGTTGAACTCTTTAACGGAATTATCGTCTTGGTTGAAGAAAGCTAATGCCCATTTGTCGGCTGTTTTTAGAGATGTGGTGTAAATTTCACCTTGTTCTTGGTACACCGCTTTTATTGCCGTTTCCAATTTGGCTTTGATGTTTTCTTTCAGGTAAAAGTGTTGCTCAGGAGAAAGCAGTGGAATGACGTTACCATCGCGCGTGCGGAAGGTAATGAAGTTTTCTGAAAAGTCCTTCAAAGAGGTCATTAAGTTATCTTGCCAGTTTGCGATATCTTCAGATACTTCAGTGTTTTCTACGGCTTCAGCTTCAGGTAGCAGTGCATTGGCGAGAGGGAGCTTGTCTACTTGCTGTTGCAGGGCAGTTAAGCGTAGTACCAATCCATCACGGTCAATTAGCGGGATAGTGCGAAGTTTGGTGATATCGTTCGCCATTGCTTTACGTAGTTTGACGAGACTAGGGTCATTCAGCGCTGCAATGCGTTGGTCTGCACTTTCCATCAGTTGAGTTGCGCTTTCTACGTCATGCTCTAAGAACAGTTTACGGCCGGCTAATTTGACGAGGTAATCGGCTTCCGCTAATAGCCAGTCGTTTGGTCGACGACCTTTCACATCGGCAACGGCGAGCTGTAAGCTTTCAATGCTCTTCTGTTGCTGTCCCAGTACCACTTCCGCTTTGTGTGTCACGGTCGTTGCTTTCTCGATGGTTTCTTCTTGTACCCGGCTGAGCTCTTGCTTCATGGAGGCTTGAGAGCTTTCTAGCTGACTTTTTAGTTGGGCGATCTGCGCTTGGTAATCGGCTTGCTGTTGATGCAGCTTGTACGCGAGGCCACCGCCAAAAATAATCGATAAGATGATAGCGACCGTGCCTAGTTTGACACCGCGTTTGCCTTGTTTTTCTTCAAACTCGATTTTGGTTGGTTCTGCTGTTTTTGGGGGCTCGGCCGCTTGTGGTTGCTCTTTTTTAAGGTCCGCATCCTGCTGCGATGTGGTTTTTTCGACTAGCGGTGCCGATGAGGTTTCTTCGGAAAGGTTTTTATCGTTATTTTTTTGGTCGTTATTTTTACTTGTCATGCCTATATCCTGTGTAGCTAGGGCTGGAGAGCCGCCAGTAATTCTTGGTTAGATGCGCTTCCCGTGCATCTCACGCGAGTGAACCCCCTTTGAATTGCGATGTCAGCGATACGCTGACTGGGGATATACAACTCTTGTTGATTAAGCCAAGTCAATTGCTCCGACGTCAATTGGCTGCACAAATAATCCAGTTGTTCACCACTGGTGACAATAATCTGGTTAATTTGTAGGTTTTTCCATAGTGAGATACAGCTTACTGGATCGAATGGGATGAATTCTCTCTTGTAAGTCTCACTATAGTGAACTTTTGCGCCACGCCTCACCAATGCATCTTTGATCAGCTCTCTTCCGCCGTTACCACGAAGGATAAGAACTTGTTGTTGTGCCACATTGTTGAGCTCTGGCAGTCGCAATAAGTGTTCACTATCACTGACTTGGGGATAGTGTACTTTCTGTTGGGTACATTTGCTTAAATAGTGTGCTGTTTTTTGACCAACGGCAAGGTAAATAGCTTGTTTCGGCCATGACATCCCGTTGCTGGCTAAGATTTGCTGTGCACATTGCACTGCATGTCGACTAACAGCGATAACAATTTGAGCTTGATGTAGATGTTTAGAGAGGTGCGTGTCCGTGAGATCGGCGACAATGTCGATCAGAGGATGGTGATATGCGGAAATGCCGTGCCTTTCGAGCAGAGAGCAAAGCGCGCTGCCTTGCTCTCCCGGCCGAGTGACCAACACTGCCATGGTTATTCGTGATCTGCGTACAGCTTAGTTAGGATTTCACGAGCGCCGTTATCTAGCAGCTCATTGGCTAGCTGCACTCCTAATGCTTCGCCGTCTTTACGATGGCCACGAATTTCACCACGCACAATTTCGCTGCCATCTGGTTCGCCAAC
Organism: Vibrio sp. V42_P2S4T144; assembly: GCF_009904715.1. Classification (NCBI taxonomy): domain Bacteria; kingdom Pseudomonadati; phylum Pseudomonadota; class Gammaproteobacteria; order Vibrionales; family Vibrionaceae; genus Vibrio; species Vibrio sp. V42_P2S4T144. Next base: position 4,070 of record NZ_WXWS01000033.1, read on the forward strand.
TAATGCGCGTAGCCAAATGTTGTCGCCGTCTAGCAGGGCATAGCTGCCGATAGGTACCTGACAGCCGCCTTCTAGCGTAAGGTTCATTGCGCGCTCACACAAAACGCGGTCTACGGTGTCTTGGTGGTTAAGTGGCTCAAGCAGCTTAAGCAGTCTTTCATCGTCAAGGCGGCACTCAATACCGACAGCACCTTGCCCTACCGCTGGTAGTGATTGCTCTGGTTCGATAAAGCTACGAATGCGCTCTTCAAGCTTCAATCGTTTGAGGCCAGCCGCAGCAAGAATGATTGCATCATACTCACCCGCATCTAACTTACCAAGGCGAGTGCCCACATTACCGCGAAGCTCTTTGATGATGATGTCCGGACGATATTCTTTCAGTTGGCATTGACGGCGCAAACTGCAAGTACCAACCACGGCACCTTGAGGGAGCTCATCAATGTGGCTATAGGTATTAGAGACGAAGGCATCACGAGGATCTTCACGCTCACAAATGGTCACGAGGCCAAGGCCTTCTGGGAAATCGACGGGTACGTCTTTCATTGAGTGAACGGCGAGGTCTGCACGTCCTTCTAGCATCGCGATTTCAAGCTCTTTTACGAACAAGCCTTTGCCGCCAACTTTTGCTAGTGGTGTATCTAAAATCACGTCACCTTTGGTCACCATGGTTACTAACTCGACTTCCAAGCCAGGGTGAGCGGCTTGAAGGGCGTCTTTAACAAAGTAAGCTTGCCATAAAGCAAGAGGGCTTTTTCGAGTTGCAATGCGAATCGGTGTGGATTGTGTCATGATCTTCTCAATGCTGTTTGGATTTGGGTTTATCCTACCATTGTCATCAAGAAATGCTTACTGTTAGTTCGTTATCTCTGAAGGCTATGAATGGAATTACATGACGTTATGAAAATAGTGTGACTGGATTCTCAATTAGACTAAGGACTATTATTAGTAATAGGTAATAAGAGCGACACTACCGCGCGATTAATTTTGTGACTAAAGTATGGTTTTGTATCCAGAGTGATACGCGGGCGTGAAGCTTTACCCGCACCAATAAAAGTGTTAAATTGATCACGTTTTTAAGCCATTTTGGTTTAAAACGTCAGCAGATTTTCGTGATTGTTCAACCAAGGAATTCCCCTTGCAGGCTTACACCCAAAAAATCATCCAGCGACTAGATAATTTGAATCAGCAGCGAGTTGATCGCGCGCTGGCGCTTATGGATTCGCAAAGCCAGCAAGTCTTCCATTTGATTCCTGCCTTGTTGAACTACAACCATCCTGTAATTCCTGGCTATTATGATGCCGATGTCCCGTTTGGTGTGCATGGGCTTGAACTAAATAGCATTCAGCAACAATTCATAGATGATATTCAACTTGCCATTGGTCAGCCGCTCAAGACGGTAGAAAAGCCCGCTATATTGGGTTTGTACACCATGGGCAGTACCTCCTCGATTGGTCAAAGTACTTCCAGTGATTTGGATATTTGGGTGTGTATTTCACCAGAGATGGATTGTGACGAACGCGAGTTATTGACCAATAAATGCCTACTCATCACGGATTGGGCACAAAGCAAAGGCGTGGAAGCGAACTTTTTCTTAATGGATAAAGAGCGCTTTAGAAGCAATCATTCTGAGGAGATGACAGGTGATAACTGTGGTTCATCTCAGCACTTACTTTTGCTAGATGAATTCTATCGTAGTGCGGTGCGTATTGCCGGACAGCGTTTGTTATGGCAAATCGTGCCGCCAGAAATGGAAGAGTGTTACGACGAGTACGTTTCTCAACTGTGCAGTGATGGTTACATCGACTGTAGTGAATGGATCGACTTTGGTAAATTGAACTGCATTCCTGCTGAAGAATACTTCGGCTCGAACTTGTGGCAGTTATACAAAAGCATCGATTCTCCCTACAAATCGGTATTAAAAGCCATCTTGCTAGAAGCTTACTCGTGGGAATACCCGCATACTCAATTGTTAAGCATCGACACTAAACGTCGTTTCTTTGCCCATGAGCCTGATCTCTATGGCATGGATGCGTACTACTTAATGTTGGAAAAAGTAACCCGTTACTTAGAGCGAATTCAAGACGATACACGTTTGGATTTAGTGCGTCGCTGTTTCTATCTCAAAACCCATGAAAAACTATCTCGTGAGCCGAATGTTGGCTCAGTAGCTTGGCGTCGTGAAGCGCTGAGCGATATGATTGCAAAATGGAATTGGGACGCCAGTGTCGTTGCAGAGCTCGATGACCGCCGTAATTGGAAGGTTGAACAAGTAAAGGTGGTACATCATGCATTGCTGGATGCGTTGATGCAAAGCTACCGTAACTTGATTCAATTTGCGCGTCGTAACGACATCACTTCTGCTATCAGTCCGCAAGACATCAGTATTTTGGCCCGTAAACTTTACGCGGCTTTTGAAGTATTGCCGGGCAAAGTAACGTTACTAAACCCACAGATTTCACCTGATCTGCACGAGCCTGACTTGAGCTTTATCGAAGTGAAAAAAGGGGGAGTGAACAAGTCTGGTTGGTACCTCTATAAACAACCACTTATTGCGCACCGCATTTTGGGGCAACCATATCTAGAGCATCATGAATACTTGAGTAAGTTGGTTGCTTGGGCATTCTTCAATGGCTTGATCACTGAATCGACTCGTTTACATGCCGTGGTACGTGAAGCGCAGCTAGATATTGATAAGTTTTACCAAATGGTGAGTGACTTACGAAATACTTTTGCGTTGCGTAAGCGTCGTCCATCTATGCAGGCGCTAGCGAGTCCTTGTGAAATAAGCCAGCTTGCGATGTTCATCAACTTTGAAAATGATCCGACGTCTGAACTTTCTGGTCGTTCGTTGAAAGTGGATGTTAAGAACACCGATATTTTTAGCTTTGGTCCAGAACATAAAAATTTAGTCGGCAGTGTTGACCTTGTTTACCGTAATTCTTGGCATGAAGTGCGTACGCTGCATTTCAAAGGGGAAACGGCGATGCTGGATGCACTGAAAACCATTTTGGGCAAAATGCACCAAGATGCGTTGCCACCAGAATCAGTGGATGTGTTCTGCTATGCGAAGAACATGCGTGGTGTGATGCGCAATATGGTTTACCAGCTTTTAGCTGAATGTATCGACTTACGCTTGAAACCAGTAGAGCAAGAGAAACGTCGCCGCTTTAAAGCGATGCGTCTTGGTAACCAGACTTATGGGTTGTTCTTTGAACGTCGTGGTGTGTCGGTGCAGAAGCTAGAAAATTCCATCGATTTCTACCGCAGCATTTCCACTAACAAACTCAAAGGCTCGCCGCTGTTAATGCTCGATCGTGAGCAAGAATATCAAATGCCTGAAGCGGTGGATGGGTTTGCCAGTGAAGGTCTAGTGCAGTTCTTCTTTGAAGATAACGAAGATGGCTTCAATATTTATGTGTTGGATGAGTCAAATCAAGTGGAAGTGTACCACCAATTTAGTGGCTCCAAAGATGAAATGATTTCGTCTGTAAACAGTTTCTACACGTCGGTAAAAGACGATAGTCGCGTCGCGTCGAAGTTTATTAACTTTAACCTGCCTCAGTACTATCAAATTATTCACCCTGAAGAGGGGAATGCGTATATCATTCCTTACCGTAATGACGGTTGTTCACCGAGTCGCCCGACCAAAACTGTGAACGCGTAATTAAACCCGTATCAATAAACAAAAAGAGCACTTCGGTGCTCTTTTTGTTTTGGTGACGATTGACCAGAATTATGCCCAATCAATGGCTTCGCCCGCGTGCTTTTCACATTCTTGCTTCACCATTTCAAATAGCTCCATACCCGTTTTTGAGCAGGTCCATTTACCTTCAATAAGTTTGAAGTGGAAACCACCAGATTTGGACGCTAGCCAGATCTCATGCATCGGCTCTTGGCGATTAATGATGATTTGGCTGCGGTCTTCAAATTCCAATGTCATTACGTTGCCAGTGACTTCGTAATCAATGTCTGCGCCTGAATCATCGATGGATTCTTCGATGATTTGCATCTGCGCATCCACCAGTTGATGAAATTCAGTATCGTTCATCCGTCTATCCTATTGCTTTTCCTGAGTGTGGTGCGATTATAGGGGGCATTGATTCAATAATCACGATATGCGAAATGAAAAAATTAGTTACTGTGTTGTTTGTGATGGTTGCCGCGACCTTAGCGGGGTGTGGTCAGTCTGGCTCACTATACATTCCAGATGACACTCAACAGAATGAGCAATCACAATAAATAACCGCACCTTAGGGTGAAATTAGGGTTCAGCAGTCGAATAAAATAAGGGAAGCGAATTTTGGATTACTTCAACTATCAGGATGATGGCCAGCTTTGGGCCGAAGACGTCCCACTTCAAGCTCTTGCAGAGCAATATGGCACTCCTCTTTACGTATATTCTCGAGCCACGCTAGAGCGCCATTGGAAGGCGTTTGATAGTGCTGTGGGTCAGCATCCTCACCTGGTTTGCTACGCGGTGAAAGCCAACTCAAACTTAGGCGTATTGAACACGCTAGCGCGTTTGGGATCGGGTTTTGACATCGTGTCGGGTGGTGAACTTGAGCGTGTGATTGCCGCAGGCGGTGATCCGAAAAAAGTCGTTTTCTCTGGTGTTGGTAAAACACCGGCAGAGATGAAGCGCGCTCTTGAGCTAGGTATCAAATGTTTCAACGTTGAATCTGAGCCAGAGCTAGAACGTTTGAACAAGGTTGCGGGTGAGCTTGGTGTGATTGCGCCAATTTCTCTGCGTATCAATCCAGATGTCGACGCGAAAACACACCCTTACATTTCGACTGGTCTTCGCGACAATAAATTCGGCATTGCGTTTGATCGTGCGCCAGATGTTTATAAATTCGCGCAAAGCCTGCCGAACTTGAATGTGCAAGGCATCGACTGCCACATTGGTTCTCAGCTGACCAATATAGACCCATTTATCGACGCGACAGACCGTTTATTGGCCCTGATTGATGATTTAAAAGCACAAGGCATTAACATTCGTCACCTTGATGTCGGCGGCGGTTTGGGTGTGGTCTATCGTGATGAATTACCACCTCAGCCTTCTGATTACGCCAAAGCGTTACTAGGCCGTCTTGAAAATCACCAAGACTTGGAGCTGATCTTTGAGCCAGGCCGTGCAATTGCTGCGAACGCAGGTATATTGCTAACGCGTGTTGAGTTTTTAAAACATACTGAGCATAAAAACTTTGCGATTATCGACGCTGCAATGAACGACTTGATGCGTCCTGCGCTATACCAAGCATGGCAAGATATTGTGCCAGTTTCACCGCGAAAGGGTGAAGCTCAGACTTACGACTTGGTTGGTCCTATTTGTGAAACCGGCGACTTCTTGGGTAAAGATCGCGCACTCGTTTTGCAAGAAGGTGATCTACTCGCGGTTCGTTCAGCAGGTGCCTATGGTTTTGTGATGTCTTCGAACTACAATACTCGTACCCGAGCGGCAGAAGTGATGGTGGACGGTAAACAAAGCCACTTAGTTCGCCAGCGTGAGGAGCTGACCAGTTTGTGGCAGCTGGAACAGATTCTACCGGAGTAAGACACAACAAATGCATTTCCACTTTTCCAAAATGCACGGTTTGGGCAACGACTTCATGGTCGTCGACTGTATTACCCAGAACGTGTTTTTCTCGCAAGACCTGATCCGCCGCTTGGCGGATCGTCATACTGGCGTTGGTTTTGACCAATTGCTTGTGGTAGAGGCCCCTTACGACCCTGAAACCGACTTCCATTATCGGATTTTTAATGCCGATGGTAGTGAAGTTGAACAGTGTGGTAACGGTGCACGCTGTTTTGCCCGCTTTGTTCGCTTGAAGGGGCTGACCAATAAATACAGCATCAGCGTGAGCACCAAGAAAGGAAAGATGATTCTCAACATCGAAGATGATGGGGAAGTGACGGTCAACATGGGCGTGCCAGAGTTTGAACCGAACAAAATTCCTTTCAAAGCGAAGCAAAAAGAGAAAACTTACATCATGCGAGCAGGCGACAATACCTTGTTTTGTGGTGCTGTGAGCATGGGTAACCCGCACGTAGTGACCGTGGTCGACGATGTGGATACGGCAGAAGTGGAAACTCTCGGTCCGCTGCTTGAGTCGCATGAGCGTTTCCCAGAGCGCGTCAACGCTGGCTTTATGCAGGTGATGAGTCGTGACCATATTCGTCTTCGAGTTTATGAGCGAGGCGCAGGAGAGACACAAGCTTGTGGTAGTGGTGCATGCGCGGCAGTCGCGGTTGGGATTCTGCAGGGCTTGTTGGATGAAAACGTTAAGGTTTCTCTACCTGGTGGTGAATTGCGAATTGCATGGCAAGGTCCTGGCAAGCCGTTGTTTATGACCGGACCTACAACGCATGTATTTGATGGTCAATTATCTTGCTAGTTGAAGAAAAAGGAAACGGTTTGTCTCAAGTAGAAGCAGATGCCTTAACGGCTGAAGTAGTGGCCGAGTACCTCAAAGATCATCCAGACTTTTTTGTGCAACGTCCGGAGCTTGTGGATCGTTTATCTTTCCCACACTCAGACTTAGGCGCGGTATCTTTGGTACACATCCAAATGAATCGCCAACGTCAGCGCATTGAAGAGTTAGAGGAAGAGATCACTACACTAATGTCGCTTGCGGCGAACAATGATCGCACCTTTTACGAATTTATGGATTTGCAGGGGCAGATTCTAAAGTGTGGTGACTTTAAACAAGTCATTCATTCTATCGAAGATAAAGCCAAAGCATTGGGCTTACGTGCGTTTGTTCGATTGTTTAGTCAATGCGACGCATCGATTCAATTGAGTAAGGAAAGTTATCAACGCTTTGCGACCACTCACTTAAATGGCAAAGATGCGTACTTAGGACGTCTTCGCAAAGTAGATCGTGAAGCTTTGTTTGGCAACATGGAAGTGCCGGAAATGGGTTCCTATGTGGTACTGCCGCTCGTGAAACAGCAAACACTGGGCGTGCTTGCTTTTTCTAGTGAAGATGGCGGCCATTTTCAGCCAGATATGGATACCTTGTTTTTGCGTCACCTATCATTAGTAGTGGCACATCTCGCTCAAACACTGGTATGGCAAAGTTACGATGACGACAACTCCCAACACTCCTCTGCCAAATAGTCTGCAAAAGCCTCTTGAGCGCTTCTATGAATTCTTACGAAGCGAAAAGGGGCTTAGCCTACATACTCAGCGCAATTACAAACAGCAGCTAGAAACAATGGCGCAGCACTTAGCTGAAATGGGACTCAAAGATTGGTCTCAAGTGGATGCTGGTTGGGTGCGCCAATTAGCAGGTAAGGGCATGCGAGAAGGCATGAAAGCCAGCAGTTTGGCAACGCGCCTCTCATCGCTGCGTAGCTTTTTCGATTTCCTTATTCTGCGTGGCGAGATGTCGGCTAACCCAGCCAAAGGGGTTTCAGCACCTCGCAAAAAACGCCCGTTGCCCAAAAACCTCGATGTTGACGAAGTGAGCCAATTACTTGAAGTCAACGAGGACGACCCGCTGGCTGTGCGCGATCGCGCCATGATGGAGCTGATGTATGGCGCCGGCTTACGTTTGGCTGAACTGGTGGGTGTGGATGTATGTGACGTACAACTGCGTAGTGGTGAGCTTCGTGTTATTGGTAAAGGCGATAAAGAACGTAAAGTGCCGTTCTCTGGGATGGCAACCGAGTGGGTCGGGAAGTGGTTACGCGTTCGTGGCGATTTAGCCGCTCCAGGTGAGCCCGCCTTGTTTGTATCTAAGCTTGGAACGCGTATTTCGCATCGTAGCGTGCAAAAGCGCATGGCTGAATGGGGGCAGAAACAGTCTGTCGCAAGCCATATTAGTCCGCATAAATTGCGTCACTCATTTGCGACACATATGCTCGAATCAAGCAATAACTTACGTGCGGTGCAGGAGCTTTTAGGGCACGAGAACATTTCGACGACCCAAATCTACACGCACTTGGATTTCCAACATTTGGCGCAAGCCTACGACCAAGCCCACCCACGCGCACGTAAAAAGAACGGGGAGTGAGCCGAAGTATGAAATTTTATCGCCGTATCGAGCCTATTAAGGCAATGACCTTTGACCTAGATGATACCCTCTATGATAACTATCCTGTGATCGTTCGCATGGAGCGTGAGTTGCTATCTTGGCTCAAGCACCATCATCCAGCGGTTGCTCATATGAACAAAGCGGATTGGTTTGCTCTCAAGCAGTGTGTTGTGCAGCAACAACCCGAGCTGAAGAGCGATGTCACTTTATGGCGTTTAGTGCAACTTCAGCAAGCCTTCTCCCAAGTAGGCTACGACGAAGACGCAGCACATGCCGCCGCGAAAGCCGCAGTAGACGTTGCGTTGGACTGGCGTAACCGTTTTGAAGTGCCGCAGCAAAGCCTCGATGTATTGGAGGAACTCGCGCAGCACATCCCGTTGGTGGCAATCACCAACGGTAATGTGGATTTAGACCGCATCGGTCTTACGCCTTATTTCCAACAGGTACTTAAAGCAGGACCAGATGGATTGGCGAAACCCGCAACCGATATGTTTACTAAAGCGAAGCGATTCTTGGATATCCCTGCGGAGAATATTCTGCATGTCGGTGATCACCTAACCACAGATGTGCATGGTGCAAAGTTGGCTGGTTTTGCAGCCTGTTGGTTTAATG
>NZ_WXWS01000071.1:0-22060 GCF_009904715.1 Vibrio sp. V42_P2S4T144
GTGTTAGAAAGCTTGACGCTTATAGGAAATGTAGTGTTGCGTTAACAGAGAACGTGCTGATATCGTCTTTACCAGCAGTGTAGTTCATGTAGCTAGCACCAACAGACATTGGGCCAAAAATGAAGTACTCAGCACCCACACCGTACATTAGGTCCAAATCGTCATCGTCTTTGCCGCCTTTCACTTTTTTGTCCCACTGATGGAAACCACCTTTTGCGTACACGTGTAGCGGACCGAAGTCGATACTTGGCTTAAGTGCTGCGTAGTAAGAAGTTAGCTTAGTGTCTTGACCATTTACGTTGAACTCACCGTGCTGTGTTACACCAGCTTCAACACCAATGATAGGTAGAATGCCTGTACCAACGTGAACAGAGTATGATGTGTCCGTCTCACCTTTGTAGTCAGACTGACCTACTGTTGCACCACCGTAAATCCAAGAATCCGCCATTGCCGCAGAAGATGCGCCAAGTAGCGCCACTGCTAATAGAGTTTTTTTCATCATCTACCTTTACTCTTTATTATTCCCACGCCTGCATAACTCAGTCGTTGGTACTACAGATAAAGGGAGGCGAACTATTGCCTCCCGGAACTAAAAAATAATGCTTATTGAGTTACTAGCAATTAGTGTACCAGCAACTTCTTAAGCGATAATTACAAATCTGACACTATTTTACTGGTTGATTAGCAAGCATCAATCGCGTTTTTGACTCGTTTATCAGAAACAGGATAAGGAGTGCCTAATTGTTGAGCAAAGTAACTCACGCGAAGTTCTTCAATCATCCAACGCACTTCTTTTACATTTTCAGGAATAGCCACACCTTTCGGGATCTTGTTCAGCAACTCTTTATAGTCTTGAGTCACAGATTCAATCTTCAGCATATGTAAACGATCTTTGTTTGGATCGATAGGCAACTTCTCCATACGGCGCTCTATCGCGCGCATGTAGCGAAGAATATCCGGCAAGCGCTTCCAGCCACATTCCGTTGCAAAGCCTTTGAAGATCAAGCCTTCAATTTGTGCTTTGATATCGGACAGAGCAAACGCCATTGTGAAGTCGATCTTGCCTTTTAGCTTCTTATTGATGCTAAACGCCGTGGTCAGAATAGTCTCAACCTGTTGAGCGATCTCTACAACGGTGTCACCCAATTCAGCACGAACGTGTTCTTTCAACGCTTCGAACTTCTCTGGCTCCCAAACTAAACCACCCTGCTCTTCAATAAGCTTATCGACACCGCAGGCAATGCAGTCATCTATCAGATCAAGCACTTTGCCGTAAGGGTTAAAATACAACCCCAACTTCGATTTGTTCGGTAAGTTAGCGTGCAAATATTTAATTGGAGACGGCACATTCAACAAAATCAAACGACGCTGACCAGCACGCATTGCCGTTATCTGCTCGTACTCCGTTTCGTAGAGTTTGATTTCAACGCTGTCTTTGGTATCAACAAGCGCCGGATACGCTTTTACATCGTAGCCGCCACGTTTTTGTTGATACACTTTCGGCAATTCGCCAAAACTCCACGTATGCAGACCTTGCTGTTCGATATCGTCATCCGCAACTTTGGAAAGCGTTTCTTGAACTTTGTCTTTCAAACTTTCTTTCAGTTCATGAAGGTCTTTATGTTCCTTCAGTTTACGATTTCGATGATCAACCGCACGGAACGTGACTTTCAAGTGCTCAGGTACTTGTTCCAAGTTCCAGTCTTCACGCAGTACCTCTACGCCCGTCATGCGTCGCAACTCTTTCTCTAATGAATCTAGCAGCGGCGCTTCCATTGGCGTGACGCGTGCTAAGAATGCATCGGCATAGTTTGGCGCTGGCACAAAGTTCTTACGAATTGTCTTTGGCAACGATTTAATCAAGCTGACCACAAGCTCATGGCGCAAACCAGGGATTTGCCAATCAAAGCCCGCTGGTTCAACTTGGTTTAAAATCGGCAACGGCAAATGCACTGTGACACCGTCACTATCATCGCCTGGTTCAAATTGGTAACTCAATTTGAGCTTCAAACCATTTTGATGCCAGAAGTTCGGGTAATCCAAATCGGTCACATGGCTAGCATCACCCTTGAACAGCATCTCTTTTTCAAAGTTCAGCAGTTCCGGATTTTCTTTAGATGCCTTTTTCCACCACGTATCGAAATGCTTACCAGAAACCACTTCGGTGCCAACGCGTTGGTCATAGAAATCAAACAGCTCATCATCATCCACTAAGATGTCTCGACGACGAGATTTATGCTCAAGCTCTTCCACTTCTTGCAGAAGCTTACGGTTTTGCTTAAAGAACGCGTGTTTGGTTTCCCATTCACCCTCAACCAATGCACTACGAATGAAGATTTCGCGACTTACGGTCGAATCGATACTGCCGTAGTTGACCAAGCGTTTCGGTACGATTGGTACGCCGTAAAGCATCACTTTTTCGTGCGCCATCACCGCAGCGCTTTTCTTCGACCAATGTGGTTCGCTGTAACTGCGTTTAATAAGGTGTTTAGCTAACGGCTCAATCCATTCTGGCTGAATCTTTGCGATGATACGACCCCAAAGTTTTGAGGTTTCCACCAACTCAGCAGACATGATCCACTTAGGCTGTTTCTTGAATAGACCTGATGCAGGGAAGATATGGAAACGAGCATTACGCGCGCCTTGATATTCATTCTTTTCTTGGTCTTTCATGCCGATGTGCGACAGCAAACCAACCAAAATGGCACTGTGTACGCCATGGTAAGAAGCGGGCTCATCGTTAAGCTTGAATTCCATCTCACGCATCGACTGATGAATTTGGAAGTACACATCTTGCCACTCGCGAACGCGCAAGTAGTTCAAATAGTCTTGCTTACACTGTTTGCGGAACTGATTGCTAGACAAGGCTTTTTGCTGCTTTTGGATGTATTCCCACAAATTCACAAATGTCAGGAAGTCCGACTCTTCATGGAAGAAGCGACGATGTTTATCGTCTGACGATTGTTGTTTGTCTGAAGGACGTTCGCGTGGATCTTGAATCGACAAGGCAGCTGCGATGATCATCACTTCTTTAAGCGCACCATATTTTGGCGCTTCCAATACCATACGCGCCAAGCGCGGATCGATTGGCAAACGCGCTAATTGGCGACCAATGGAAGTCAGGCGTTTTTTCGGATCTTTTACCTCAGAGTTAATCGCACCAAGCTCTTCCAGCAAACGCACGCCGTCTTGGATGTTACGTTTATCCGGTGCTTCCACAAACGGAAACGCTTGAATATCACCCAAACCAAGTGCCGTCATTTGCAAGATAACCGACGCTAGATTGGTACGTAGGATTTCAGGATCAGTAAACTCTGGGCGTGACTCAAAATCTTCCTCTGAGTACAGACGAATACAGATACCCTCTTCCACACGACCACAACGACCTTTACGCTGGTTCGCACTCGCCTGAGAAACTGGCTCGATTGGAAGACGCTGAACCTTAGTACGGTAACTGTATCGACTGATACGCGCCGTACCCGGGTCGATAACGTACTTAATGCCCGGAACAGTTAGCGAGGTTTCTGCCACGTTGGTTGCCAGTACAATTCGGCGACCAGTGTGAGGTTGGAAAATCTTATTCTGCTCACCTGCCGACAAACGCGCGTAAAGCGGCACAATTTCCGTGCTCTTCAGATTACGTTTGGACAATGCATCTGCGGTATCACGGATTTCACGTTCACCGTTCATGAAAATCAGGATGTCACCTAAACCTTCATCGCACAGTTCGTCTACCGCTTCGAAGATGCCTTCAAGCTGGTCACGATCATTGTCGTCATCACCGTTTAGTGGGCGGTAACGTGTTTCTACTGGGTAAGTACGACCCGATACTTCTATGATTGGTGCATTGTTGAAGTGTTTTGAGAAGCGTTCTGGGTCGATGGTTGCCGACGTGATGATCACTTTCAAATCAGGACGACGTGGCAGCAACTCTTTCAAGTAACCCAAGATGAAATCGATGTTGAGGCTGCGCTCGTGCGCTTCATCGATAATGATGGTGTCGTATTGATTCAAGAAACGGTCATGCTGAATTTCAGCCAACAAGATACCGTCCGTCATCAATTTGATTTGGGTATTTTCAGAGATCTGATCGTTGAATCGAACCTTGTAACCAACAAACTCACCAAGCTTGGTTTCCATCTCTTCGGCAATACGGTTAGCAACCGAACGCGCTGCAAGACGACGAGGCTGAGTATGACCAATCAGACCAAATTTACCGCGACCAAGCTCAGCACAGATTTTTGGTAGCTGAGTGGTTTTACCAGAACCGGTTTCACCCGCGACGATAACCACTTGGTTTTCTTCGATCGCTTTCGCAATATCGTCGCGTTTTTGGCTTACAGGCAGGATTTCTGGGTATTCAATCGTTGGTTTGTAGTTGCTGCGCTGCTCTGCAACCATCATGGATTTTGCGATGTCTAATGCGATTTCGTCGAACACAGCATTACGCGCTGCGTCCTTCTTAATTTTGCTTGCACCAGAAATACGTTTACTCAAGCGGAAACGGTCGCGCATCATGCACTGATTCAGCGCTTTACGCAGAGATGCCGCGCTATTCACTTGAGCCTGAGGTGTTTGAGCTTGTTTCGCTGTCGCTTTTTGCGCACCATTTGACGGTGTCGCTTGCTCTTCAGCTAGATTCTTTTTTGGGGGCTGTGACGAAGTCAAAGCGTTTCCTATTCTTTTCATTACAAAAACTGCGCGGATTGTATCACACAAGATCTGTAACAAGATAACCGAAAGCTCATTCAATTTTTTCGAACATGTTCAGCGAATCGCTAGGCTTTTGAACTCACTTACGTTGCTTATAATGGCTCCCATAGTCGAAAGCACTTATTTAAGGAATAACCATTATGTCTCGTGTACTAGCTCTAAAATCAAGCATCCTTGGCGATTACTCTCAATCAAATAAATTGGTTGAAAACTTCATCAAAAATGTAGACCAAGACAAGCTTACTGTTCGTGATTTGGCTGCAAACCCGCTACCTGTTTTGGACTTCGCCGTTGCGACTGCACTGCGCGCTACGGAAGATCTTTCACAAGAACAGCAAGCGGTGGTCGACTTGTCTGACACCCTTATTGAAGAAGTAAAGGCCGCAGACACTTTGGTTATTGCCGCTCCAATGTACAACTTTACCATCCCGACTCAGCTTAAAAACTGGATTGATTTGATTGCTCGTGCAGGCGTGACATTCAAATACACAGAAAACGGCGTTCAAGGTTTGATTGAAGGTAAAAAGGCGATTGTAATAACGACTCGTGGTGGTATTCATAAAGATTCACCAACTGACAACGTTACGCCATACCTACGCACTGTGCTGGGTTTTGTAGGAATCACTGATGTGGAATTTGTTTACGCAGAAGCGCTAAACATGGGTGAAGATGCGGCTGCAAAAGGCATTTCAGAAGCGCAAAGCCAACTTGCAACAATGGCGTAAGTTAGAATAAACCAGAATACAAAAGGGATCGGTTCGCGCCAATCCCTTTTTGGATCCTGATGCCTTGATCGTATTTATAGGGTCTCTTACATCGTCAAAAACGATTCACTTTCTCCAAGTTGCGTATTGCATCGAGGTAGACTTTTTCTAAAGACCGCTCAGCTTCGCTTATCATATTCTCGATCATCGCATTAAACGCGGCATCGCTACGGATTTCTATATTGTCTCCCGCCTTAACGTCAAGAGAGTTGACGTACAACACCAACCATTCATCGCCCTCCAAGTGCCCTTCTCCGTGAATGGCAAAAAAGCGTTTGGCAAATTCAGCGTTGGTACAATTTATCGCTTCAATTTGAAGATTGAATGAGGAGTCGATACTCATGGTGCTTATGCCATCCGATTCATCAGATGCATCACAAACAGCCTTAACTCTGGCACGATATACGAAATTTCTCGTTGAAAGCAGCATAGTATTATTCATCATCACTCATAATGGGCGATAAATAAGTCAGTTGCAAATCCGACCTATATGCATCTCGCGATGCGCTAAAACTCGAACTGGAAATAAATAGTATTGTAGTTGCTCCCACCTTTAATTCGTCCAAACTGGGAAGCGCTTTCAAAAATCGCCGAGCGGTGATGCAATGAATAGCCCACCCACATATTGTTCCAGCTCTTTTGGTTGAAGAGATCGCCTACATTGACATCAAACGAGAAATCTAGGTAGTTGAGCAACTTGCTTGGTGTATAACCCTTGTCTTCCATTTCTGTGCCTTCAATATAGGTAATGCTATCAATGTATGACACACCTTCCGCTACACCAAATCGCCAAGTCGTAGGCCAATTAACCGTATAATAAGCCTTAATCGCCATGACGTATTCTGTGTTCGCAGACTGAACACTGGACGACCAGTGATGAACCAACCCTGGCGTTAAATAAATATCAAGAGGAAAACCAAACAGCTCATCCGTTAATGGATGCCCATAAAACAATGAAGTAAGTTGATTGTCGTATGGGTCTTTTTCTCTCTCAAAGCTAAATATTTCACCGATGTTCGAAGGCGTCGCCCAACCATGCGCAATACGTAGATATGCTTTATTGCTCAGTGTCGGTTTCGGAACTTTGCTTTGATCGTTGAAAAAGCCAAAACCGACAAACACTTCTCCCTGATATCGATCTTCTACAAGCTGACTGTTGTAGGCGTTATCATCTAAGCGAGTAACACTCGTCTCACCCAATAAATACAAATTTGAAGTTACATGGTAACGCGCTTTAATACCAAGATTGGTGTCAAGCCCAGCTCCAATTCTCTCGCCAGTAATATCCTTAAAGGAATAATATTCACTATTGAAATCAGCGTCTTTGTATCGAATCGTAATCGATGGCTCTAATTCCCAATCACCAAATACATAATTGGCAGCAAGGCGGTAATTAGAGTGAAACTGGAGTTCGTCGTCCGTCATCAACTCTACTTCTGCGCGCCAAGTGTCGTTAATGCTATAACGCACTTGCCCACCGAAATCGACTCTGTCCCCTTCATTAGCATTTTGTAGCGACATGGGAATATCGACAAATCTCAATCGCATGAGTGCGCTCGCGCGCCAGTCGGAATCACTCTCGTTATACAAAAAAGCGCCACCTTCAATGCCATTGATATACACATGTTCGTTTTCAAAGAACATCATTGGTACAAATGTACTCACCGTAGAGTCATTATCGGCGGTGTAAAACGGAATCGATGCTGTGCGATACATCGCAGCAATCCCCCACGTTTGTTCGTCTGCACCATGCGCAGAAGAAACTGCCGCAGCTAAAGGTAAAGCGAGTGTTGTTAGAATTAATCTCTTCATGAGTTCGAAAAATGTTGGTTGAGAAGCAGGCAAACATCAATGATTTGCCATTAAAAGCTTATGTTCTGCTGATGATAGCCGTTACAATGGCAAATGTTGTCATCCTCGTGACAGTTTGAGTCCCAAGATCATATTAATATTGCACGACTAGGTGAGCTTGTTTGCGAATATTTTACCATTACAACAAGCGCTTAAACTCTAGCTTAGTTCTAAATCAAACATAATGAAGTAAAAAGTGAAAGCATCAGAACTCATCTCTACCTTGAATCATTTACCCGCAGACACAGACCCAGACATTGTGATGGGAGAAGCATGGCTGCCAGAGAGGTTGATAGGGACTCAACTCGATGGTGACATGTTGTTTTTGCACTTTGATAATGCACCAGAAGATGGTCAAGGTGACGAAGAAGGGCGTGGCTTCGTCGAACACGAAATCGACCTAATTAGAACTCGGCTTCAGCAAATTTTGGATGAAGACAGTAATAACGCGTCAAAAGCCGATGCGATGCTTGGTTTGTTCCTTATGGGACATGAACTTAGTAGCTCGCAAGTTATCGAAATATTAGAAGAAGAAGCTGACACATAAGGAGCCGTTTTGCCAGCATTGATGAACACGACTGAAATT
This sequence comes from Vibrio sp. V42_P2S4T144, assembly GCF_009904715.1. Classification (NCBI taxonomy): domain Bacteria; kingdom Pseudomonadati; phylum Pseudomonadota; class Gammaproteobacteria; order Vibrionales; family Vibrionaceae; genus Vibrio; species Vibrio sp. V42_P2S4T144. The sequence goes on from NZ_WXWS01000071.1 coordinate 7,915, forward strand.
TCTTCACTTCCTCTTGTCGTTGCAGGTCCGATCCTACGTAAAGTGACCGCAACTGAAATCAATATTTGGCTAGTCACCACCCAACGCTTGGAGGGTATGGTGCAAATTACGGATGAAAATGCCTCCATCCTTTATCAAGCCCCTTTAAGTGAACAAAAAGAACAGCTTCAAATCGGCCTCAATGCGTGGTGTTGCTTACTTAAATTAGAAGGCGAGTTTCCAACCCATCAAGCGTTACGCTATCAAATAAAAACGCAATATGGATTAGTGACGGAACTGCTCCCTCACCTGACTTATGAGCGAGATAATACGCCAAACTTGGGTATTGAGTTCCTCGTTAGTGAAAAAGCGGATTATCTCCTACATGGCTCTTGCCGTAATCCCCATCACTTCAGTGATGATACATTGGTCGCTGCGGATCATAAAATCGCGTCTCAATCCATTGAAGAAAGACCGGATATGCTCATCATGAGTGGTGATCAAATCTATGCAGACCATGTTGCAGGCCCCACTCTCGATGCCATTGAGCAAGTCATAGCTTTATTGGGTTTGCCAGGCGAAGAATTCGAACAAGCTCCGATAAAAAATACCAATGAGCTCTACCAACACCCTGCTTGCTATTATGGTCGAGATAAATTGTTGCCTCATTATGTGAGTGATGACAGTTTACTAAGTAAGTTTTTTCCACACCGAGGGACACCAATATTCAGCGCCAAAGAGTGTGAGAATCACCTAATAAGCTTTGCTGAGTGCTTTGCAATGTACTTATTGGTTTGGTCTCCGACCTTGTGGAAGCTTGTTCGAACGGATCGTTTGTTAGAAAACGAATTTACTGTCGGCGGAGAAGTTCTTGAACCCAAATGGCAGCAGCAATGGCGCGAAGAAAAAAAGCAAATTGATAAATTCGTCGCAGGTCTGGACAAGGTTCAACGCTTACTCGCTCACATTCCAACCTATATGATTTTTGATGATCACGATGTCACCGACGATTGGAATCTCACCATAGGCTGGGAACAAGCCGCATACAGCAACACGTTTGCAAAACGCATTATCGGTAATAGCTTGATTGCTTACTGGCTTTGCCAAGGTTGGGGAAATGCGCCAGAAAAATTCAATGATGAATTTATGAGCCTCGCTCAACGCTTTATCGATGAGCGAACCTCGCAAACCCAAGATGCATTTATTCAATATTTGTATCGCTTTGAGAATTGGCACTACACTATTCCTACGACACCAAAAGTTGTCGTGCTAGATACACGAACCAGACGCTGGCGTTCTGAGTCTAAAATGAACAAACCTTCTGGCTTAATGGACTGGGAAGCGATGATTGAGTTCCATCAGGAGCTCGTGCATCAAGACAAGGTTGTTATTGTTTCTGCCGCGCCAATGTTTGGTGTGAAATTTATCGAAGCACTACAACGTGTGGTGACCATGCTTGGTAAACCATTGATGGTTGATGCTGAAAACTGGATGGCTCACCCCGGAAGTGCGAATACTCTTATTAGTATTTTCACACACACAAAGACACCAACTAACTTTGTTATTCTCTCTGGCGACGTGCACTACTCTTTTGCATACGATATTAAGCTCCGCTATCGAAAAAACAGTCCGAATATCTATCAAATCACCTGTAGTGGAATTAAAAATCAGTTCCCTACACAACTGCTCAATATGTGTGATGGCCTAGATAGACTGCTATACAGCCCTCGCTCACCTTTAAACTGGTTCACAAAACGTAAACGACTCAAGATTTACAAACGCGCACCAAGTACGCACAACTTTTATCGCTTGGTTAACCATAGTGCCATTGGTGAGCTACGCCTTGATGATGAAGGCAAACCAAGTCAAATTAGTATTCTGACGAGTGATGGTGACGAAGTTCATTTTCCACCGACACGTGCTGAAAGCTGAGTATCAATCCCAAAATGACTTGCCCTTTGTAAGAGGCAAGTCACCTTGAACTAACTCAGGAGTTTAGGTTTTTTTGGGGAGAAAGTGGCCGTTCTTAAATGTCAACGGCGTGCTAAATTTGGTATCGCACCTTGAGATCTTCCGTATTTATTACCATGTTAACCAAATAAACAATAGCTCGGTGTTCATTATGTTTAATTCTCTCACATCATTATTTAAACAACTCATTGATGGCTCTGATTTAAGCCAAACCAACACACTTTCCCCTAACATGGCTATCGCGTGTTTGCTTTGTGAAGTTTCTGGCGCAGACCATAGTGTCGATGATAGAGAACAAGAAACAAAGCGCTCTTTATTGATGAAACTGCTTTCGTTAAATGAAGAGGAATCAAATACTTTGTTAGAGCAAGCGCAACAGAAAATTAAAGATTCCGCTTCGCTGTACGACTTTACCTCTCAACTAAGAGAACTGACTCAAGAAACTCGTTACAACTTAATCAAAAGCATGTGGGAAGTCGCTTACGCAGACGGCGAAATTGACCCGCTAGAAGACGCGGTGATCCGTAAAACAGCAGAGCTACTCTATGTTGATCACAGCGAGTTCATTCGAGCGAAGTTACAGTCTCAGTAAAGTGACGAGATGAGTATATAAGTCGCTGGCTAACTCTAAGCTACCCCTAGAATGACAACAGATATCGCTTCTGTAGCCATAAAAAAACGCGCACTCTGCGCGTTTTTCAATAAGCCAACGACATTGTTATTAAAATACTGGTCAAGGTATGTGTTTAGCTCTTTCCACACTAAACAGACTGCATGACAAAACAACAATGGTTGGATGATTATTTAATTACAAGCTAGCTAGGTTCGAATAACTAAAACATGGTCAAAGCAAGCTTAGCTAAGTTATATGCATCTACATAGCCAGAGTGTTGACGCCCTTCCCAGTCTATTCCTTTTGCTTCTTGAGCGGCTCGATGGCCTATACGTTTATCTTTAAGACGATTTTGAATACGGTAGAGTGTCGCTAAGTTGATGAACTCTGTGAACGGTGCTTCAATACCTTTTTGCTTACACTCTTCTAGAAGAATGAGGTCATCTCGCCCCCAAGATGCAAAGATTTTGTTGCGACCACCGAAGTTCTTAACCATGGATTTAAGCACTTCTTCTAGTGGGCGTCCTTGTTTTTCAATCTTACGTGGTGTGATGCCCGTTAACTCAGCGCAGAACAGAGACACTTCATCTTGTTCTGGTTTCACGTAGTATTGAGCACGCTTGACTATCTCACCTTTAGACAAATCTATTTCAGCTAACCCCACTTCGATAATTTCACCCGTGCTGCCGACGCCATTTTCGTTCCAGCAACACATTTCTAAATCGAAGCATACAATACGGTTATGGTTCATAGTTTGCCTTGGTTCCTAACATAAAAATTTAAAGCGTGCGATTCTATCGTAACACGGCGTAAAACTCGAATTTGTGCGCCCATTTAATCGCCGATCGACACATTATTACGGCCGTTTTTTTTACTCAAATAGAGTTGACTATCCATTTTGTGATACAAGCTCTCAGGATCTTCTTCTTTATGGATAACCGCACCGATACTCAACGTACAGATGATTGACGCATCACCATAATCAAAAGCCGTACTTGCCACAACACTCCGTAATTTTTCTAGGTAAGCTTCTAGCACTGCTCTATCAATGACTTTAGAAATAATACAAAACTCGTCACCACCAGCTCGGTAAAACTTATCTCCCGGTTTTAAATTAGCACTGACCAGCTTAGTAACATGTTGTAACGCTTCATCTCCACCTAAATGGCCGTGTTTGTCATTAATCACTTTGAAGTGGTCGATATCAAAACCAACCAAGGCGAAGTTAACACCTTTGTTTATCTGATTAAGCAAATGATCGTTGAATGCCCGGCGATTCAGTAGTTGAGTTAGAGGGTCTCGCTCTGCCATTCTTTTTAATTCAACGGTTTTGAGCTCCAACATGACCGCTAAGCGCTCTTTTTCTCGAGACTGTAAATTCACAATCCAACTGATCAAAAAGGCGATTACCAATCCGGCTAGCGTCGTGCCCGCTAAAATAGAACGCTCCCAAGCTGAGACTGCGTCAGAAAGCTTAAAGTCAATACGCCATTCACGGTTAGGCAGTTGAATGGTTCGGCTTATAACGGTTCCTCGAATGTTATCCCAGCTAGCACTTTGAAAGAGAACAGGGTCATCTGCTGCGTCGAATCCCAAGTCTTCTACGCGCACCGACATATCGAGCTCCGTCGCGGTTTTCGTAATCAAATCCTCAAAGTAAACCGTACTTCGGATAACGCCGGTCACTACTCCTAATAAATATTTGTTCTCGAAGTCGAACACTGGATGGAACACCAGCAACCCAGTCTTAGGTATGGACTTGTCATAACCATCTTGCAGTAAGCGAACTTTATCCGAGACATTCGCTCGCCCATTTTCGGAAATATCATCCAAGACTAAATCGAAGCGTTTGCGCGAAAAATAGAAACCCAATAGAGAAAGGTTTTCCGGTGTTCTTGGGTAGATATCCGACGCGATAAAAATTGGCTCATTGTGTTCAAAAATGTACCCGTAGGTTTTGGGACCATCTTTAGGAACGGTAAACGGTTGGAAGTTTGGAAATTTTTGACGGGTCTTTAAAATATGTTCATCAAGATCTTCGAATTCGACCTTTTGCATCCATTGAAGTCCAATGAGACTTCGCGAGCTATTAATCACTTGTTCCGCATACATAGGAAACGATGGCCAATAGCTTCGCTCAATCGAATGGAAAAAGTTTGCGCCCGCACCAATGAACTTTAGATCATTCTCGACGTTTGCTTTAAGTGATTCTGCTTGTCGGTCGGCTAAAGTATCAAACGTCGTCTGTGTATACCGTTGCTGCATTGTATAAGCAGCACCTACTACACCAGCAGTGACACATAAAGTCGCCAAAAAAGCTAAAATAGAGTCTGAATGTCGTTTTATAAAGCTCTTATGAGCGGTGCTTTGTGTCATATCGTAATTTTTGATACTTCCGTAAGTTAAACTTCGGGATCTATTGAAATACTGCGTTAGCAACGCACAAACATCAAGCAACAACCTATATTGGGGAGTCTGATCGTCGATTTTTCACGCTGTTCGTACGGTATAGTCACGAATTATTACAGCCTTAAGCCTTGAATATGCTACCATCCGTCATCATTTTAATGTCTAAACTTGGTGCAAGATCGCAAAGACGATCGTTTTAGTGAACAAATATGAGCCAATACTGAGCACCAATAAATCAATAGAAAGAGAAAAAACGTCATGAACATTGATTTGAACCTAATTCCTCAAACGTTCGATATGCTTCACGCTGGCCTAACCGCATCGAGCGTTTTGCTTCTTCTAGTTGCAGTGTCGCGCAAATCAAAAGTGGTCGAGAAAGTGGTAGAAAAACCAGTCGAGAAAATCGTCGAGGTTGAGAAACCAGTTGAGAAGATCGTTGAAGTAGAAAAAGTAGTAGAAGTAGAGAAAGTCGTAGAGCGTGTTGTAGAAGTTGAATCAAAACTTGCAACCGCATCAACAGACTCTGCAATGCAGCTGCTTTCTATCATGCAACAAGAAGCTCGTCTGATTGACTTCTTAAAAGAAGACCTAACGTCATTCTCTGATGAAGAAGTAGGCGCAGCCGCTCGCGTAATCCACACTGGTGGTCAGAAAGTACTGAACGACTACGTGACGCTAGCGCACGTTCGTAACGAAGACGAAGAAACTCGCATTACGGTTGAAGAAGGCTTCAACCCACAAGAAATCCGCCTAACTGGCAACGTAACAGGCAGCGCGCCATTTAACGGCACGCTAGTTCACAAAGGTTGGAAGGCAACATCAATGACGTTGCCTAAACTGGCTGAGAACTACGACGCATCTGTGATCGCTCCAGCTGAGGTTGAGCTGTAATGGAACACATGAACCAAGAAAACCATTCTCAAGAAGCGTCTGTTGAAACTCAACAGACGCCTAAATTCAGTGTTGGTATCGACTTAGGTACAACACACTGTGTGATGTCTTTTGTTGATACTCACGACGAAGACGCTCGCGTTGAAGTGATGCCTATCCCGCAGTTGACTGCGCCGGGTACGGTAGAGACTCGCAGCCAATTAGGCTCTTTCCTTTACCAACCACACGAACACGAAATGAACCCGCAATCACGCGTTCTTCCGTGGTCGAGCGAGCCAAAAGCTCTAGTTGGTGCAATTGCACGTAACCTAGGTTCAAAAACACCAATTCGTCTTGTTGCAAGTGCGAAATCTTGGCTTTGCCACGCAGGTGTGAACCGTCGTGATGCTTTCCTGCCAGCAGGTAGCCCAGAAGAAGTGGAAAAAGTATCCCCTCTTCGTGCGACAGAGCTTTACCTAGAGCACCTAAAAGACGCTTGGAATCACGCGAACCCAAATCACAACCTTGCCGATCAAGACGTAACCATTACGGTTCCTGCTTCTTTTGATCCTGCTGCTCGCGATCTAACTGCAGAAGCAGCACGCAACGTTGGTTTTGTGCACCTAACACTTCTAGAAGAGCCACAAGCTGCACTTTACAACTGGATCGATAACAGCAACGACAAATGGCGCGACGAAGTTGAAGTTGGCGACATCGTGCTTGTGGTCGATATCGGTGGTGGTACAACCGACCTTTCTTTGGTTGAAGTAACTGAAGACGACGGCAACCTAACTCTGAACCGTATCGCGGTAGGCGAACACATCCTACTTGGCGGTGACAACATGGATCTTGCACTTGCGTACCGCTTGAAGATGAAGCTAGCCCAAGAAGGTAAAGAGCTACAGCCATGGCAAGTTCAGGCAATGACACACGCATGTCGTGACGCGAAAGAAGCGTTATTGAACGACAGCGAACTTCAGTCAGTGCCAATCGTAGTACCAAGCCGTGGTTCTAAACTGCTTGGCGCAACGCTGAAAACAGAACTGACTCAAGAAGAAGTACAACAAACACTGGTTGATGGCTTCTTCCCTCAAGTTGCAATTACTGACCACCCTGTTCAACGTAACCGTGGTGCACTAACGCAAATGGGTCTGCCTTACGCACAAGATGCAGGCATTACTCGTCACATTGCAGCGTTCTTGTCTAAGCAAGCCAATGCTCTTTCTACTTCAGGAAATGGCGCAGAAGCAGCAGCTCAAGATTTCAACCCATTCGCTAACATGCCTGGTATGCCAGGTTCGGATGCAGCGCAGTCAGCTGACTTCATCAAGCCAACCGCAATCCTATTCAACGGTGGTGTTCTGAAATCGAAACTTCTAGCAACTCGTCTAGAAGACACGATCAACGAATGGCTAATTGAAGCAGATGCAGAAATGGCAAAACGCCTAACAGGTGTGGATCTAGACCTTGCAGTTGCTAGCGGTGCGGCTTACTACGGCTCTGTGCGTCGTGGTCAGGGCGTTCGTATCCGTGGTGGTATTGCTTCGGCGTACTACGTGGGTATCGAAAGTGCGATGCCAGCTATTCCGGGCATGGCGCCGCCAATGGAAGCACTTTGTGTTGCACCATTTGGTATGGAAGAAGGCTCAAGCGTTGACGTACCAAGCCAAGAGTTTGGTTTGATCATCGGCCAGCCAGTTAACTTCCAATTCTTCGGCTCAACGGTTCGTCGTGATGACCTAGCAGGTACTCACCTAGACTACTGGGCACCAGAAGAGCTTGAAGAGCTTCCAGAGATCCAAGTAACGCTGCCTGTATCTGAAGGTCGTCGTGAAGGCGAAGTGGTTCCAGTAACCCTAGCCTCTCGCGTCACTGAGCTTGGTACGCTTTACTTAGAAGCCATTGCCGCTGATAACGGTCAAAAATGGCATGTTGAGTTCGATGTGCGCGAAGACGCGAAAAGCAACTCAAACGAAGAAGAATAAATAGAAATCAAACGGCATCCAATCGGGTGCCGTTTTTAAATACACGAAGGTTTGTATGGCATCTCCTCGTTTTCTTGTTGGTATTGACCTTGGCACCACAAACACTGTGGTGGCGTATTGTGAAATTACCGACAACCTTGAACAATCCGAAGTATCCCTATTCGACATCGACCAATTGATTGGTCCGGGTGAAGTGGTTCGTAAACCATTGCTGCCCTCTTTCCGCTATCACCCTGCGGTTGGTCAAATCTCCCCTTCTGACCTAACACTCCCTTGGGAAAACGAACCTGTCTCTGGCGACATTAGTAATGTGATCGTGGGTGAATGGGCTCGTGAATTAGGCGCGAAGGTGGAAGGACGTCAAGTATCCAGTGCTAAAAGCTGGCTATCGCACCAAGCAGTGGATCGTAGTTCAGACATTCTTCCTTGGGCGGGCGCGCAAGACGTAGATAAAGTCTCACCCGTTATTGCCAGCGCAAGCTACCTCAACCACATTCGTCAAGCATGGAACTACCGTCACCCTAGCAATAAGATAGAAGACCAAGATGTGGTTGTGACCGTTCCAGCGTCGTTCGATGAAACCGCTCGTAAACTCACGCTTGAAGCTGCACAGCTGGCTGGTTTAAAGAAAATCGTCCTGCTCGAAGAGCCACAAGCCGTATGTTACGACTGGTACGCACGCCACCAGCAAACCGCAGCGGATGAACTCAAAGAGTTGCCGCTGATTCTGGTGTGTGATGTGGGCGGTGGTACTACCGACTTGAGCTTGATTGAAGCAAGTTTCTCTTCTCAAGATGAACTAGCCCTTGATCGTATTGGTGTTGGCGAGCACTTGATGCTTGGTGGTGATAACCTCGACTTAGCATTAGCGCACCTTGCGGAGAGCCGCTTCAACCAAAGTAAGAAGCTCACTGCAGCAAGCCTGACTAAGTTGATTCAGCAAACTCGCAAGGCGAAAGAGAACCTGCTTTCAGCGAGTGCACCTGAAGAAGTAAAAATCACCATGCTGGGCAGCGGCTCAAAACTTCTTGGCGGAACAAAGAGTATTGGGCTGAGCAAACAAGAAGTGCACCAAATCGCTTTAGATGGCTTCTTCCCGCTTTCTGATTTCAGTGAAGTACCAGACAAGCGCCGCAGCGCCGTTGTCGAGTTTGGTCTTCCATACGTTGCTGACCCAGCAGTGAGCAAACACGTTGCCGAGTTCTTAACTCAGCATCAGCAAGTTGCTCGCGCCGCTCTCGGCATTGAAGACGACAAACAAAATGCAATTCCGGTAGGCTTGCTACTTAACGGTGGTGTGTTCAACAGTGAGCTTGTGACTGAGCGCGTCACTACCCTACTTTCCGATTGGCGCGGCGCACCAGTTACGGTATTAGATAACCCTCATCCAGATTGGTCTGTTGCGCTGGGTGCCGTTGCCTTTGGTAAAGCACGTCGTGGTGCACAGCTTAAAATTGGTGGTGGTGCAGCGCGTTCTTACTTCTTGCATCTTCAAGAAAAGAACAAGATGGGCAAAGCGCTCTGTTTGCTTGCAAAAGGTACAGAAGAAGGTCATGAGATCCGCTTAAGTGGTCGTCGTTTCTCGCTTACCCTAGGTGAACCCGTTCGCTTTAACCTGCTGACGTCTACCCACGACACCTTAACCAATAACACCGCTATTCAAAACGGTGTGATGGTGGACGTTGATCCTGACTTGTTTGCTCCTCTGCCACCTTATATCACCACCCTTGAAGGTGAAGGCGCCGAACTACAAGCTAATCAGAAGGAGCGCGTAGAAGTACAACTTGCGTGTCAGTTGACAGAAGTCGGCACGCTTAAGATGGAATGTGTCAGTGCAGAAGATGACAGCAAACGTTGGGAGCTGGAATTCGAAGTTCGTAATAAGCAAACCGAGGAAGGCGATCAGGTTGAACTGCACCCTCGCCTCAATGAGTGTAAAGAACTGATCGGTCGAATCTACAGCGGCAATAAAAAAAGCGCTGATGGTAAAGAGATCAAAACCTTAGCCAAAGATCTTGAGAAGAAACTTGGCAAGCGCGACGAATGGGATTTCACGACCTTACGTCAACTATTCGATACGTTTGCTCAGGGTCGCAAGCGTCGTCGCCGTTCCGAACCACACGAGAAAAACTGGCTGCGTTTGGCAGGTTTTGCACTGCGTCCGGGCTTTGGCGATCCAACCGACTCATGGCGTATTGAGCAAGTTTGGGGTCTCTACCAACAAAACATTCAGTTTAAGAACCATCAAGGTTGGACCGACTGGTGGGTATTCTGGCGTCGTATCGCAGGTGGCTTGAGCCAAGAGCAACAAGAGACCATCTTGGCGGACATCGCGAAATACCTACACCCTGGCGCGATGAAAAACCCACAATCCGCCAAAGCGGCACAAGATATGGGTTACGAGTCGATGGTGCGCTTGTCTGCCTCTCTGGAGCATTTAGAAGTCGAAGACAAAGTTCTATTGGCAACGTGGTTCTTGAGCAAAGCCATCAACCATAACCAGTTCGAACAAGCACACTGGTGGGCAATGGGTCGCTTGGCATCACGTACGCCTTTATATGGCAGTCAGCATAACGTCGTTCCTCGTGAACAAGCGGAACAGTGGTTACCTAAGCTGCTAGAGCAGAACTGGCAGAAAGAGCCAATGATCGCTTTCGCAGCCGTAATGATTTGTCGTAAGACGGGCGACCGCCTATTCGATATCTCAGACGACTACCGTGAGCAGGTACTGGCTAAGTTGAAGCAAAGCAAGGTACCTGAATCTTGGGTATCACTGGTTGAAGAAGTCAAAGAGCTATCCGAGAGCGAATCGAAGCGTATCTTCGGTGATGCACTACCAAGCGGTCTGACACTGGTAAATAACTAGGCTCTCACGCTTATAAACGCAACAAAGCCCTTCTCGTGAAGGGCTTTGTTTTATCTGATTCTAATAGCTGACGAAAGACGACTCGTTAGTTCATTTCCGTATTGATCACCACATCACGCGTTTCATTATCCATATCACTGATGCCAACAACTGAGATTTCACGGTCAGATAAATTCTCAATCATGCTGTCTTCTAACCCACCGTCCGTCATCCACGCATAGAATTTTTCCGCAATACGATCCGAACCTTCTCCGACAAACGTTAATGTGACCTTCTTCATTTGTGACACTCCATCAATTTACGATTCAGCCACTTAAGCGTAGTATGTTTCGCAAATATCGACATAAACTAGGACTAACTTCTTTTATGAGTATCGAAAAATTTGACGCGATTTATCAGCGCGCTGCCGAGCGTAAAGGTGGTGAAGATCAACTTGAAGCGCTTTTATCTCATCCAGTAAGCAAAGAAGAGCTGGCAGCGATTCCCGACGACCGTTGGCTGGCTGCTTTTTCAATGAAGGTATTCCAAAGTGGGATTTCGTGGAGCGTGGTTCGCAACAAGTGGCCGAACTTCGAAGAAGTGTTCTTCGGATTTAAGATTGAGCCGCTGTTGATGCTGTCAGACGAGCAATGGGAAACCAAAGCAACCGACAAACGCATCATTCGCCACCTCACTAAAGTCATGTCGATTCCTGCCAACGCACGTATGATCTACGAAGCAAAAATCGAATATGGCTCGTTTGGCAAAATGGTTGCCGATTGGCCGCAAGAGAAAATCACCGACCTGTGGGCGTATTTGAAGAAACGCGGTAATCGCCTAGGGGGCAATACCGGTCCTTACACACTTCGCCAAATGGGCGTTGATACCTTCATCTTGTCTAGCGACGTTGAAGCTTACCTGCGTAATTGCAAGATCATTGAAGGTGGCAAAGATACGAAAAAATCGCTCGATGCAACCAACAAAGCGTTTGTTCAATGGCAGCAAGAAAGTGGCAGAAGCCTGTCTGAAATCAGCCAAATCATTGCGTTCAGCACCGGCGATAATCGCATTTAACAGAGACTGAACCCAAAACAAAACGGCGCACCAAATATTGGATTTAGTGCGCCGTTTTTATGTTCATTGGTTCAAGTACAGACTTACTTTGAAGCCAGTGATTCCCACTCAGTCAGTAGCTGCATAATACGGTGAGAGTCTTCCCATGTTGCACAAGGGTTTTCTAACGAGGTACTCCCTGCTTCAACCGCTTGGCGAATATTGCGCACTTGATAGAAGAAAGCGTCCCCTGCAGCCGGTACAGACACTTCACGCTTCGACGTCTCGTAAATTTCCACACTAAACTGGTTATCTTGCGTTGGTAGCCATGGGTTTGAATCTAGCGTAATACAGCCTTTGCTACCCAGGATGGTGAACTGGTGTTTCAATCCATGATCTTCGGCAGTATGTACACTCACCGTTTGTTGCTCACCAAATTGCATCATCAAACTCGATTCACAGATATTCCCATCGTTACCTTGTCGACCAATCGCTGTCATTGAACGGTTCTCAAAGGTTTGCTGACCCAACATGGTTTTCACAACCAAATGCACCAATGACATTGGGTAACAACCTAAATTATACAAAGCACCTTTACTGTCTGGATTAACAAACTGCGCAATCGATGCAATATAAGACGTATGGATGGAGCGAAGTTCACCAACCTCTCCCGATTTAAGCACCGAAACCAACTCGCTGATCAACGGGTGATGCAAGTACATCAAACCTTCAGCAAAGAATACCTGGTGCGTTTCGACTGCTTTTAGTGCCAACTCGGTTTTTTCCATATCTACCGACAGTGACTTTTCACACAGGATCGCTTTTCCCTGCTCTGCCGCTTTAACGATAAAGTCATGATGAAGGTGATTTGGCAATGCGATGTAAATAATGTCGACTTGCTCATCGGCAATCAACGCATCGTAATCGTTGAACGTATTCTCGATGCCATATTGCTCAGCGAATGTCTTTAAGTTCTGCTCCGAACGCCCAGCAACCGCGTACAGTTCACTCTTGTCATCGCCTTGGATTGCCTCAGCCATGACACCTGAGATAAAGCTTGTGCCTAAAATACCCCATTTCATGTTCGCCTCTCCTATTGAGCTTGGGTTTCGAATGCTTGAACTAACTCTGCCATTTCAGCCGCAATAAACGCTTGTGTATGCGGCATAGCAAAATGCGCTTCAATCGCGGCGCGGTTTTCATATCGCTCCCAAAGAATCACACGTTGTGGATCTTTAGAATCGTAGGTCGCACTCGCTTGCAAGCACCCCGCTTCGCTTTGCATATCAAGGCAAAATTGTTCAATGGCTTCAACTACTTGTTGTCTTGGCTTATCGGCATTCATTTTCAGTTCGGCGGTAACAAAAATCGTCTCATTCATGATGGATCTCTTTCTCCATTCTTAATCATACGCCCACTGTAATTAACCTCGTTTGATTGATAAACTCTGCTTTAGTTATTTCTTTATCAACTCTGGGTGTGCAATGGATAAATTAACAAGCATGAAAGTTTTCGCTTACGTGGTCGAACACGGCAGCTTTCGTAATGCTGCACACCACTTTGATATTTCACCGACCATGGTTGGCAAGCACGTGAGCTTTCTTGAGCAAAGCTTAGGTACACAGCTGATTCATCGGACCACGCGCAAACAGTCCTTAACCGAAGCCGGTAAACTCTACTACCAAGAGTGCCACCGCATTATTGAAGACATCACTAACGCAGAGAACTTAATCCAGACGCTGATCAACCGTCCAACCGGAACAGTAAAAGTTAACTGCCCTGTCACGTATGGCAAAAAGGTCATTGCTCCTATCGTGGCTGACTTCTTAGCTGAATTTCCCGATTTGAACGTTGAGCTGATGTTGGACAACAATTTGATTGACCCATATCGAAGCGAAGCAGACGTGATTATTCGAATCGGTGAGTTGGTCGATTCGTCGTTAGTCGCGAGAAAATTGGGTGAATACCACATGACTTACTGCGCCTCACCCTCTTACCTTGAACAACATGCCCCTATCCAATCGCTTGATGACCTTGAACATCATCATTGTTTGGGGTTTCAGTATCACCAAGGAGAAAGCCAACAAGTGGTGAACATGCCATCTAATACCTTTGGAAACAGTAACACCCGATTAACGTCTAACAATGGTGATGTGCTTAAGTTTGCTGCGTTAAAAGGCTCTGGTGTTCTTCTGCAACCAAAGATCTTAGTTGAACAGGAAATCCAATCTGGCGCCTTGGTAGAAATTCTCCATTCACACATTCCCAAGCCAAAACCGATCCACCTGCTTTACCGTTCAAAACAGCTTTCCCTTAAAAATCGCACCTTAGTCGATTTTGTTCTTTCGCATGTGAATCCGTAACGCCCCACATAAAGCGGCGACAATTTAACCATTTAATTAACTTTTATTGTCGATATGA